>NZ_JAMPPR010000016.1:0-6098 GCF_028481645.1 Providencia sp. PROV141
GAGAAATTAAATAATTATAGTTTAGGATTTATTTTTAGATACTATAAATAAAATAGGAATGATAACAATATTATGTTTTTATTTAATCCACTTATTTAAACTTAGATCATATATTCTGTCCGCTGAGTTTATCATTTCAGGCCTATGTGCAACAAAAATACGTGTTATTTTTAATTCCGCTATAGCACTAGTTATATTTTTTTCATTAATAATGTCTAGGTCGCTTGTTGCTTCATCAAGTAATAGAATTTTAGGTTCACGATAAAGGGCTCTTGCGATTGAAATTCTTTGTTTTTGCCCCCCAGATAATGTATTTCCAATGTCGCCAACCATTGTGTCATACCCCCTAGGGAAAGTATTAATATCATGGTCAATAGAGGCCAATTTTGCACATTTTACCATTTTTTTATGGTCAATGATTTCATTAAAACTGCTAATGTTTTTAGATATTGAACCCGCTAATAGCTTATCATCTTGCATTACAAAAGAAATGTGATCCCTAATTTGATTTTTCCCGATTGTAGAAATACTGATTCCATTAATCAAAACATCTCCATCAGTAGGGGGGTATAAACCTGATAATATGTGTAATAATGTTGATTTTCCACACCCAGAAAAACCAACTATAGCTATACTTTCTCCGGGATTAACTTCAAAGCTAACATTTTTTATAATAAAGGGTTCATTTTGAGAACGACGGTAGGATAGATTTATAATTTTAAGGTGACCATTAGTATTGTTATGAAATTTTTTTTCTCCTTTATCTTCAATGGGCGAAATAATTATATCAGTAAGTCTATGACAATGCATAGATATTAAATAAAATTCAGCAATGGCGTTAGTGATTTTTACTGTACGTGTACTAATCATATCTGAGTAAAGTATAGAAGCTAATAATATTCCTATTGTCATCTCTGAATCAAAATATAATGCTCCGATAATAAGAACATAAATATTTGAAAGGCCAATTAAAAGCGTGGATATTGTACTGATTAATAGGTCAAATTTAAATAATTTATTTTTTGTATAAGTGTTTTTAATTACATTGTTAATCCATTCTCTTCGGCGAACTCCTTCTAAATTGAGTACCTTTATTGTGCTAATTGCCCTAATGGTTTCTAAAAAGTGTGATGATTGTATTGAGTCAAATAAAATATTCTCGATTTTAGTTGATTGATAATTAGAAAATGAAATTAACCTTATGGTTATGTATATGATACTAATTAATATTGGACCAACAGCTAATATTGGTGAGTACAAAATAAGGATAATAGCAGATATAATTATTACAACTACATCCAAAAGAGACTCAATCATATTAGCAGTAAAAGCATCTTGAATTGTATTTAATGATTGAAATCTTGAGGCTATATCTCCGGTATGTCGTTTTTCAAAGAAAGGTAGAGTTAGTTTTATTAAGCGATTAAAAAAACCCTCTGACCATTTAATACTTAATCTGAAACGCATATTGAGTAATAGCGAAGCACGTAGAATAGAAAACATAGATTTAATTATTAATGCAAATATTACAATGATTCCAACTAGTAATATTCCATTGTGATCTGATGATCTCACTAATATATCAATAGTGAATTGTGTAGCGATTGGTACAGAGACTGATAATATTTCTATCAATATAGATAAAATTAGTATGCTTAAAAATGTAGATAGTAATTTTTTAACACCATGAAAAAAATAGAAGATGGTAATGTTTTGAGTAAGAGGTTCTTTATTAAAAGTTTGCTCAGGCCAAGCTTCAATAATAAATCCTGTAAATTTATCTGATAACTCATTAAATGATATAATACGGCGACCTACACTTGGATCGTGTATAATAGCTTTATGAGGTGTTATTTTAACTAAAACAATAAAATGATTTAATTTCCAATGAAGAATGGTTGGATGTCGTAATGATTTAAGTTCATCAATCTCTATTCTAGCAGCTCGAGCTGTCATGTTTATTTTTTCAAAAGCTGTAATAACTTCTTGCAATGTCATGCCATTATTTGTTGTAGCATGGATTTTTCTTGCTGATGTAATATCTATATTTTTACCGAAATAACCTGAAATCATTGCCAAACAAGCAAGCCCACATTCGCTGGACTCGGATTGTAGAATCAAAGGTGTTCTCTTTTTTAATGAAAACATAACTCAATCCCTATCATTAATATGGTTTACGTTAAATTTTAATGGTATGAATAACCACTCCCAAATACGTCTCTTTAGGGTTAATATATCAGCATTTACGTGTACTCCTGCAGGTAGATATAGTAATTTACTATCAGGAGTAACTAATACACGAAAGAAAACCTTATTTTCTGATAAATTATTTGGTGTGGTACTTACAGAAATTATTTTTCCTGATATTTTTCCAAACCATTTCCATGGTTGAGAGTCGATACGCATAATAACGGTTTGCCCTACATTTAAATATGATTTTGTAGAAGGTGGAGCTAATATTTCTATTAATGTGACCGCATTATTAGGAATTATTACTGCAATTATTTTATTTTCTTCTATTCTTTGTCCATTGACTATGTTTAAAGAAGAAACAATACCATCAATAGGTGAGGTGATAATTGATTCAAGGTTAGAAACTGAATTTATAATCTGTTGTTGAAAGTTTGTCTTTTGTTGTTCTATATTTATTGATAATTGGCTTTTTTTAGATTTTATTTTTTTTATCTCATCTGCTATTTGGAGTTTTTCATCAATAACTCTTTCTATACTAATTTTATAATTGTTTATTTTGAATAATGAGTTGAAATAATCATTTTCTGCTCCTATACTTTCTTGGATGGTTGTTATACCTTTTTTTTGTGAACTCTTATAAAAATTCATTCTTTCTTTTAAATTAACATTTCGTAATAACTCATCTTCCTTGGCTAATTTAATTGCTATTATTTCTCTATCTTTGTGGGTGAATCTTTCATATAGATTTTTTTCTTCGTCATCGTAGTCTTTTTTTATTCTAGATTCCATTTTTGATAGTTCTGCAATTTTTATCTTTGAAATTTCAATTGTTTTTATGTCTTTTCCACTTCCGAAGTATTTTGCATCGTGAGATACGAATGCTATCGCATCTCCCTTATTTACTTTACTTCCTTGCTTTATATTGATCTCCTTTATTATTCCGCTTTTGTTAATCGTTATTTCTATAGCTGAAGGAGAGTATATTATCTTACCTTTTACTAATACTCTCTGGGAGTAGTTGGAAAAAAATATAAATACTATAAGGGTTAAAGTTGAAAGTAAACATAAAAATACTATTGGTAATATAGATGATGGAAATGCACTGTATCTCCCTATTAATGTTTTTTCTTTATATAATATAGATTCGCTCCTAAATATAGATTTATTTTTTTTCATAGAATCAACTCTGTATATATAAAACTTTTTTAGCTAGATCTATCAGTATTATTTTATTTTTCATAAATGACATTCCAAGTAGTCCATCAAACTCTATGTTTTTAGGAGGAAGAGAGTTTATTGCAATAGCATATTCATTCTGTATATTGCCTTTAATATCCCTTATTAAGATATTTTGTACATTGCAATCAGAGCTCAAAGCTTCAGAGGAAATTACATTGCAACCTAGGTGTTTGTTTTTATTTGGAAGCCTGCTGGAAAATACAATGGAATGTGAGGCTGCAGTATCAATAATAAAATTCAATGGTTTATTTTGAGCATATGCAGTTATTTTCAATCCTGATTCAGTTTTCTCTATTGGATAGGATGACCAATTTTTAGTATATTCTGGTGTATCTTTTAAAATTATTAATTTGTTTTTTTTAAAATCTAAAATGATTTTTTTTTCATAAAAAATACCAAGGCCAACAACTTCTGTTTGAATTATTTTTTCTCCTATGTTAAGTCCCCATGGTTGTAATTCAACAATTTTGACATTGTTAAAAATTACATTTGAAATAGATAGTTTATCAACAGTCCATGATGTCACATTATTTTCATTTCCTAATATATCTATATATCTATATGGGGTTTTATTTTTTACATCTAAACTTTCATTGTTAAATATTTTTTTTATATTGCTATTTTCTAAATGAAATCCTTCACTGCTTCCCGTATCAAGCATTAATGATAGTTTTTTATTTTCTATTTCTAAATTAATGATAGGAATTCCAATTTCATTATAACTTAAAACCCCTAATTGACTACCTTCACTTGGAAATGATAAGTTAGTGAGTAAGTAAATTGAAAGTAAAGTTCTAATCATGATTTAATTCCTAAATTATCCATAATTAATTCTTCAGGTACCCCAGATTCTAATAAATGCGATGCAGCTCGACTTAATATTTTTTTTATTGAAGGGCAAAATACTGATTTTCTATTAAAACTGTCAGCTTTAGAATATCGCTGTATATGCCTACCACCAGAGCATGTTTTTTTCCAAATGCAATTAACGCAATCAGAAGGTAGTTGACTATTAATTTGCATATATTTTTTCATTTGCCATGAGCTTAATGTTTCTCTAAATTTGATGTTTTTTATATTTCCAATAACAGAAAAAATATTGTCATTTGTCCCTCTAAGAGTATCATCTATATAAACATCTCCTTCTGAACTAATAGTTAAAGCAATTATATCATTACTAGTTTTGCTCACACCCATTGTTGGTGTAAAATCAGGTTTTAACATAGACTGAATACTTGTATGAAAATAACGAATGTAAATGTCATTATTTGAATCTAAAAAAAACTCATCTATAGCAGAGCAGTAAAATTCTGATAAATTCGTTGGATCAATGCATGTATCATGAGTTTCATCAGGTATGAGAAAATCAAATTTAGTACATTCTAATTCATCAACAAAATGCCTATATATATCTTTTCCGCTAACATTAGGATTGGCAACACATAAAATTCCAGGTTGATCTTTAAGTTTTCCTTCTTTCCAAGAGTTCTGGAGTAATTTAAAGCCTTTTATAGTATTATCGTAAGTACTACGACCTTTTGTATCTAATCTATGTTTATCATTTATATGCTTAGGGCCATCAATAGACACACCTATACTTATACTGTATTTAGAAAATATATCTATCCAATCAGGGTCTATTAAAATAGCATTAGTTTGGCAAGCTAAATATAACTTAGTATTACTGTAATTTCCTGAAATTAATTTTTGACAGGCTGCTATAAATCTTTTTTTGCCCATCATTAATGGTTCCCCACCATGAAAATCAACTTGAATTGACTCAATATCATATTCTGTAGTTGCTTGTTCAAAAAATTCAACTAAATGATTAATAATTTCACTGGAAATAATTGGCTTGGAATTTATTGCAACTTCATTTCCAAGGTTAAATACATAGCAATATGTGCAATTAATATTGCATCTTTCACTGACTTTTAAGATGACTTCTAGATGCTTTATTTTATCCATAGTCTTTCCTTATCTATACGGTAGGGAAAGCCCTACCGTTGATTAGTTATATTTGCTTATCCCAACGTGCAAAAACGTTAACCCAACCACCTGAAACACTTTCTAGCATAGACTTTACTAATGCTTCACGAGAGCTTCTTTCATTAGAAGCCAATTTTACATTGGCATTATTTTCTTTAATCTCTTTACTTAACTTAGACATGATTTTATCCCATTTTCGAGGCACCGAATTGATGCTTTTTGAATTTAATGTAAAATACAGCTTATGTGTAATTAAAGTTTTATTAAAAGATGATTTATTTTTATTTATTAGTGATACATCACAATGAAATATTGAAATATACCTCTAACAGGTAGGGTGTTATATGAATAGTTTTAATATTAATAAAAGTGTTTTTTACTATGATATTATATTATTTATAATGAATGTGGTTGAATAATGAATTTTTCAGAATGTTAATAGATATATAACGTCTGTAAAGTAATAGATAAACAGGCTTATATTGATTTAATGAATATAAAAGATACGAATAATATGGCAAGAAACCCTTAAATGACGGGGTGTTTACCTTCCCATTCTTCACGATAGAGAACGTTGATGTGGTTGATAGCGAACACATTATTGTTGGCAATGACAATAATTACCCGTTCTCATCCAGTCGTGAACCAAATAAAGCGGATGATAACGAATTTATTTT
>NZ_JAMPPR010000017.1:0-231433 GCF_028481645.1 Providencia sp. PROV141
GGGGCTTCATCATCAATGTAAGACCTAAAATCACGACCACAGGCGCGGCAATAACCAAAAATGCAGGGGTGAAACTCCCTGTGAAATCTTTTATTGCACCAGCAATAAAAGGTGCTAAACATGCAACGGTTGAAATTAAATTCACCACAGAGAAAAGTTCTAGGTATGGGCCTCGACCAAAATAATTTGAAAGCAAAACACTTGATGCCAAAAAAGTCATGCCATAGCCAATACCAACGCATAACACAAACAAGATTAGCCATAGCCATGATGTGGCAATACTGAGGAAAATAACACCTAATACCATGGTAATTAGGCTACCAATTAATAGTCTCTTTGGTTCTAGCCATTCCCCAGCAGCCCCACCAATAAGTCTTGAGAATGCATTAACAAATGCCATTGTGCTTAACAATGAAACCGCCACAGTCATGCCAAAACCACGCTCTTCAATATGGGCAACAGCAAAGCTATTAACGGTAATACCACACCATAAAAATGAGGTATAGGTTGCAGCAATTAAGTAAAACTGCCATGT
Source organism: Providencia sp. PROV141 (assembly GCF_028481645.1). Classification (NCBI taxonomy): domain Bacteria; kingdom Pseudomonadati; phylum Pseudomonadota; class Gammaproteobacteria; order Enterobacterales; family Morganellaceae; genus Providencia; species Providencia sp. PROV141. Next base: position 536 of record NZ_JAMPPR010000017.1, read on the forward strand.
GCGCAGTGCTCTGCCGACTGTCCAAACCTCTGCAGTACGATAAATAGGTTTACTCGCATCACTCACTTGTTTTTGCATCACTTTTTTTGCGTGTTCTTGTTCTTGTTTACCTTCACGTAGCATAAAAATAGTGATTAACGTGACAATGCTAAGATAAACGGCACATAGAACCCAATGCATACGCCAAGAGCCTAATTGGTTTGAGGCGTAAAAGTAAATCCAAGGGCCTGCAACCCCTCCCAAGCCCCCGATGGTGAAATATAACCCAAAGGCAAGGGATTGTTTTTCAAATAGCCGCGAAAGAACGTAAGTCCCAGGAACTGTGGCGAGTAAGGTGAAACCAATACCAATTAATGCGGTGCCTAAAAAATAGGTGCTGATGGCTTGTGTGGAATAAAGACTATAAAAGCCCGCAACAAAGACACTGGTACCTAGCAATAAAGTGGCCCGTACACCGACTTTACGGATCAGTAGAGAAGGGAGAAAACTCGCAAGCCCGCAAGTTAAGCCCAGTAGCGTAAAACCAAATCCAGCCTCACTCCAACTCCATTTGAGCTCACTTATCATCTCAGGTAAAACCACACCAAGAGATGTAAAGGTGGTTGCAGTGGCTAAAAAATAAACCAGCCCTAATAGAACAAGAATGCACCACTGATAAAACAGACTAAAAGGCTGCGAGGACATATTGACTCCAGTAATGCCGCACACCTTAAATCAGGATATTTGTTTTCTGGATGACGGCGAAAATAGCATAATGCCCGAAAATAGGTTCGGGCATCGAATAGGGCTATTTTCCCTATTTATTGATGAGAGTACCAGTCTAATTTTGCATTTGCCCACTCAATGCCACTTTTGTACTCATTTGGTAAAAGTGGAACTAAAGCAGTAAGTGTTGCAGACAATTGATTGCAGTCGCGATGAGAAAGGTTTAAATGACCCACTTTCCGAGCAGGGCGCACCTCTTTTTCATACCAGTGAAGGTGAACTAGAGGTAAATTTAACCAGTTTATATTTACATCCGTACCAATTAAATTGACCATAACAGCAGGGCTATACACTTCAGGTGATGGCATTGGCAGGTTTAAAATGGCACGTAGATGTAACTCAAATTGGCTAATGGATGCGCCATTTTGTGTCCAATGGCCGCTATTATGTACTCGAGGCGCAATTTCGTTAATCAGTAGGTTATTGCCCACGACAAAGCATTCCATTGCCATCACACCAATATAACCTAACTCATCCATGACTGCGCTGAGCATGGCTTGAGCTTGTTCCTGCTGCGGGTTAGTTGACTTAGGGAAGGCTACACTTGTCCGCAAAATACCTTCTTGGTGTAAATTATGGGTAATCGGGTAAAAAACGGATTTCCCTTCTGCATTTCGGGCACCAATGACAGACACTTCCGCGTCAAAAGGGATGCCTTGTTCAACGATGCACTCGCCGTAAATTTCAGCGGGCAAATCTTTTTCATCACCAGGGCGAACACGCCATTGACCACGCCCGTCATAGCCGCCAGTTCTGCGTTTTACAATGAGGAAATCACCTAAAGTTGCAAATAATTCAGGCCATTGTTCAGGAGATTCTAATAATGCCCAAGGTGCAGTGGAAAGTTGCAAGCTATCAAATAAGCTTTTTTGTGGGAACCTATCCGCTAAACGTGGAAAAATATCACGGTTAATAAAGGCATTATGGCGAGCTAATTCTTTTGTCAGAGGGGTTTCTGGCCAGCGTTCAATTTCAGCGGTGATAACGCTTTGCTGATAAGGAACCGCTTCCGGCTCTGCATCAAGCCCAACAGGAAAAACGGCTATGCCTAATGGCTCACCCGCTTGACGCAGCATGCGGCCTAGTTGGCCATTACCAAGCACACAAACGGGTTTCATTATGCATCCCTCGGGTCAGGGTTGTTCAGCACATCATTGGTTTGTGCTTCACGCCATGCGGCAAGGCGGTTGAAAATAGCAGTATCGCTTATTGCTAATACCTGAGCGGCTAACAGCGCTGCGTTTGCTGCACCCGCTTTACCGATTGCTAGTGTGCCGACAGGGATGCCTTTAGGCATTTGAACGATGGAGTATAGGCTGTCGACACCACTGAGAGCAGCGCTTTGTACTGGTACACCAAAGACAGGCACTAAGGTTTTCGCAGCTAGCATACCTGGTAAATGCGCTGCGCCACCTGCACCCGCAATAATCACATCAAACCCATTCTTTTTTGCATTTTCAGCAAAGGAAAATAACTTATCAGGGGTACGGTGTGCAGAGACGATTTCGACATGGAAAGGGAGTTGCAGTTCAGTCAACACATCAGCGGCATGCTGCATGGTTGCCCAGTCACTTTTTGAACCCATAACAATGGCGATTTTTGCCGCAGATTGAACAGTCATTTAGTGCTTTCCTGTAGTGAAAAAAACATGACCCGAAGATGGGGGAAATTGAATTGCGGTGATCATATCATGGTAATGCAGCAAGGAAAACGTTTGCGTGGTTAATAAGTAAGCAAACGGTCGTATTTGCGACCAAGAACTTTTACGGAGTTATTCGAAGGGAAAGAAAATTAGCTCAACGCCTTGTTCATTAATGATAAAGGCTGAACCTTCATGGTGCCATGCCCCTAGTACGCCACGATAATGCAACTTACCATTGATATTTATTTCGTGAATTGCAGGGCGGTGGGTGTGACCATGGATAAGCCATTGAGCTTGGTGTTTTTTCATCACGTTACTTACCGCTTGGGGATTCACATCCATGATGGATTCAGTTTTCATGCTGCTAGCATATTGGCTGTTCTTGCGCATCTTTTGCGCTATTCTACGGCGAATAAACAGCGGCAGCAAAAGGAATACCCGTTGGATCCATGGGGTATGAACTTTTTTGCGATAATTTTGATAGGCGGCATCATCTGTACATAAGGTATCACCGTGCATGATGAGAATGCGTTTGTTATTCAGCTTTAGCAATGTTTCTTGCGGTAAAATGGTCATGCCACACTGTTTAGCATAGCGTTTGCCAATCAAAAAATCGCGATTGCCATGGATGAAATAACAGGGAATACCAAGATTGGTGAGTTGTTTTAGTTCGTTTGCCACAAGCTGATGAAGTGGATTGTCATCATCATCGCCCACCCAATAATTGAAAAAATCACCGAGAATGTACAGGCTTTCGGCATGGATGGCTTGCTGTTGAATAAAGTTGATAAAACCGGCGGTGATCGCCGGTTCATCTTCACTTAAATGCAAATCTGCAATGATGTAAGTGGACATGCGTCAGGTTTACTCGCTGACAGTCACTTTTTCAATGATAACGTCTTCACGTGGAACATCTTGGTGGAAACCGCTACGGCCAGTTGAGACACCTTTGATTTTGTCAACAACGTCCATACCTTCAACCACTTCAGCAAATACACAGTAGCCCCAGCCATCTGGACGTTCTGAACGGAAGTTTAAGAAGTCGTTGTCAGCAACGTTGATAAAGAACTGTGCTGTTGCTGAATGAGGGTCGTTAGTACGAGCCATTGCTAAGGTACCACGGCTATTTTTTAAACCGTTGTTAGCTTCGTTTTTGATAGGTGCTTTAGTGTTTTTTTGTTCCATGCCTGGCTCAAAACCACCGCCTTGGATCATGAAACCATTAATAACACGATGGAAAATGGTATTATTGTAAAAACCTTCACGGCAGTAAGTTAAAAAGTTTTCGACTGTAACGGGGGCTTTATCGTCAAACGTTTTGATAACAATATCACCGTGATTGGTATGAAATGTAACCATAATAGCTATCCTGAATAATTGTTTTTTGTGCGCTAACTTGCGAAAGCGTTGAGATCAGCACGTTTATATCACAGATAAAACCTGACTTGAAGCGGAAGGAAGCTTAGTCGGTAGTTTATAGCATAATAGGTGTGTATTAAACCTAATGAATAAACTGAAAAGGAAGCGGGGTAAACCCTTGCATTCTTAAGGTGATCGGGGTTCAATAACATGATATTTTATCGGTAGAAATCGATAATCATTTTTCAAATAAATGGAAAAGTTCAGATGCTACAAATTTTTAATACACTAAGTCGTCAAAAAGAAGAGTTTAAGCCCATCCACGCAGGGAAGATTGGGATGTATGTGTGTGGCATCACTATCTACGACTTGTGTCATATCGGCCACGGCCGTACATTTGTGGCATTTGATGCAATTAGCCGCTATTTGCGTTATTTGGGTTACGACTTAAATTATGTGCGCAACGTCACCGATATTGACGATAAAATCATTAAACGTGCAGCAGAAAATAACGAAAGTGTTGAAGAGCTAACAACGCGTATGCTGGCTGAAATGCATAAGGATTTCGATGCATTGAATATTTTGCGTCCTGATAGCGAACCACGCGCAACGCGTCATATTGGTGAAATCATTGAATTAACCCAAAGCTTGATTGAGCGTGGTCATGCTTATGTCGCTGCGAATGGCGATGTCATGTTTGAAGTGAAAACCGACCCAAATTATGGCCTGCTATCTCGCCAAGATTTAGAGCAGTTGCAAGCAGGTGCTCGCGTCGAAGTGGCTGATGTAAAGCGCAACCCAATGGACTTTGTCTTGTGGAAAATGTCTAAAGAAGGCGAACCAAGCTGGGAATCGCCATGGGGCTTAGGCCGTCCAGGTTGGCACATTGAATGTTCGGCAATGAACAGTAAAACGTTAGGCAACCATTTTGATATTCACGGTGGCGGCTCAGATTTAATGTTTCCACACCATGAAAATGAAATTGCACAATCTACCTGTGCTCATGATGGCCCTTATGTGAATTACTGGATGCACTCCGGTATGGTCATGGTTGATAGAGAGAAAATGTCTAAGTCTCTCAATAATTTCTTCACTATTCGTGACGTACTTGAGTATTACGATGCAGAAACAGTGCGTTATTTTCTGTTATCAGGCCATTACCGTAGTCAACTTAACTATACAGAAGAAAACTTGAAACAGGCGCGCACCGCACTTGAGCGCATGTATACGGCACTACGTGGTACCGATAAGTCGGCAGTTCCTGCTGGTGGTGATGAATTTAAAGCACGTTTCATTGAAGCGATGAATGACGACTTTAATACACCAGAAGCTTATTCCGTGTTGTTTGACATGGTTCGTGAAGTTAACCGTCTGAAATCAGAAGATATGTCAGCGGCCAATGCGATGGCGGCACAACTTCGTGAACTGGCTGGCGTTCTTGGTTTGTTAGAACAAGACCCAGAAAGTTTCTTAAAAGGCGGTGCACAGACTGAAGGTGATGCGGAAGTGGCAAAAATCGAGGCATTAATTCAACAACGCCTAGATGCGCGGCAAAATAAAGATTGGGCGCAAGCGGATGCGGCTCGTGATGAGCTGACAGCTATGGGGATTGTGCTTGAAGACGGGGCTCAGGGGACCACTTGGCGTCGTAAGTAAATTTTACATTTAAAAATTAGCCCGTTAACAGTACTTAGCGCTGTCAGCACTAGGTAATGTTAGCGGGTTTTTTATTGGTGTTAGCTAAATTTGAAAGAACTCGCATAATGGGTCAGCAATAATCGGGGTACGTAATATGTAATTCAAACCGATTGATTAGCTTGTTAACTGCTAGCTAAGGAAAAAGAAAATGAAATCTGAATGCAGAGAGATACCACCTACCCCCCCAATCCGAACAACGAGTCTTGAGTCAGTCGCTAATACTGAATGTAAATCTGCAAGGGCTAGAACATCGGATAGTATGAGTCACATTAAAAATACCACTGTACCTATGCCTCAGAATACGTCATCTATCAGAGCGCGCATTATTAATACGATTATTTCTATTCGTGATCGGATTACTGGGATTTTTTCGAGGCAAATAGTCAGCATACAACAAGATGGGACTTTAGCCCCTCGTTATGCCTTTAATTCTAAAACTGTTGATTTAAATTCAGTCGCAAAATTAAAGACACCTACTTCATCACTAACGCCTAGTAGCATTTTGGTTAATAATACAGTGCCAGTATCGCTTCCTAAGTTAATAAATACCAAGTCAGTAAAAGATATTGATAATTTTCATGACTTAGCAGAATTCACGAAACTGCAAAATTTCCAATATTGTGACCAACAAGAAGTTAAAGGCGCTCGCTTTTCTGACATTAAAACAGCTAAGGAAACCCAAATTCGTATTACTAATAGTCACGGTATTCAGATTGGTTTACCAGCGAATAGGGTAAGAGTAGGTGATAATAATTTATTTATTCGTTCGCAAAGCCCTATTAATGCAACTGAAAGTATAGAAAACCATTTGCAGATGTTATATGAGAATAGAACCCCTATGCTATGCGTTCTCGCATCTGATGGGGATATTAAACAACGAAACTTGCCGGCTTATTTCAGGACGAGCGGTACGTACGGTAGAATGATTGCTGAAGTAAAAGAATACGAAGGCTTTGATAAACCAAATAAATTTGGAGGCCTAAATGCAAAACACTATAGTATGCGGCTGAGTGATGGTAAGAAAGCCATTGATATTCCAGTTGTTCATATTGAAAATTGGACGGATCAAACAACCGCTGGCACTGTAGAATTAATAAAATTAGCTGAGTATATGGAAGACAGTGTTATGAAAAAAAGAACATTTTATGAATCGGTTGTTAGTCAAGCAATTCATGATGAAAATAAATTATTGCCAGTTATTCACTGTGCCGCTGGTATTGGTCGAACGGGGCAAGTTGCAACGGTAATGCAGTTAATTAAACCTAATAATAAACTGTGTGTATCGGAAATTATTATGGAATTGCGTAAAACTGGTTGCGATAAAATGGTTCAAAATAAAGAACAATTTAATAAATTACTTGAGCTTGAAACATTATTAAATGTAAGTAAATTGACACAATAAAAGCCCCCCAAGTTAAGGGGGGGAATAAGACTACCAACAGGGACTAGGAATGGAACTTAAATCTGAGTGCTTAAGCGGTACTTGCCATTTCTTGTTGAGCTTCTTTGGGCGTTGCTTTTTTGACAATGGCATAAAGCACACCAGAAACTACCGTACCAGCTACTATCGCGAATAAATACATCAATACATGATTAATCGCTCCGGGTATTAACAGCACAAATAAACCACCATGAGGTGCCATCAACTGAATACCAAAGTACATGGATAGCGCCCCAGTTATTGCACCACCAATGATACAAACAGGAAGAACACGTATAGGGTCTTTGGCGGCAAACGGAATTGCGCCTTCTGAAATAAAACATAAACCGAGAACAAAAGAGGCTTTACCTGCTTCGCGTTCAGCGGGAACAAATTTATGTCTCGCTATTAATGTGGCAATCCCCATTGCCAGTGGCGGCACCATACCTGCAGCCATAATTGCTGCCATTGGTGCGTAGGTTTGTGAACTTAATAGGCCGACACCAAAGGCGTAAGCCGCTTTGTTGACCGGGCCTCCCATATCCGTACACATCATGGCACCTAGTATTGCGCCTAAGATCACTGCATTGGTGGTTCCCATGGTATTTAGCCAGTTGGTTAACCAGTCCATCAACCAAGCTACAGGGTGACCAATCACATAGATCATGGCTAAACCGGTAAATAAAGTCGAAATCAATGGCACGATTAAAATCGGTTTTAACGCTTCCATTGTTTGCGGTAATTTTAATCGAGTGCTAATAAAGTGAGCACTGTAGCCCGCAAGGAAACCGGAAATGATCCCGCCTAAAAAACCCGCACCTAAAGTGGTCGCAAGTACCCCACCGACTAAACCTGGGGTTAGCCCCGTTCTGTCAGCAATAGAATAAGCGATATAACCTGATAGTACAGGCACCATTAACGCAAGGGCTGTTTGCCCACCAATTAGGCTAAGCGCCCAGGCCAGAGAGCCTTCTACATTGGATGCATCTAAACCAAAAGCAAATGAAAGTGCAGTACACAATCCGCCTGCGACAACCATCGGGAGCATATAAGACACACCTGTGAGTAAGTGCTTATAGACTCCGCGCTTTTCGTTGGATTGGCTTGATTGTGATGAGTTTTTGCCATTTTGTGGCGAAAATGTACTCGCCTCCTTTATCGCTCTATCTAATTCCTGTGCTGTTTTCTTCAATGCTGCACTGGTAGAGGTGCGGTACATTGGCTTCCCCGCAAATTTATCCACATTAACTTCGATATCAGCAGCGACAATGACTAAATCAGCTTGTGCAATTTCTTCAGGTGTAATTTCATTTCCAACCCCTACAGAACCACGAGTTTCTACTTTGATATTCCAGCCTCGTTTTTTTGCTTCAGCTTCAAGTGCTTCTGCGGACATGTAGGTATGCGCGACCCCTGTAGGGCAAGCTGTAACGGCTAATATAGAGAAGGTTTTTGTGTGCTGCGGTTCGGCAATTTGTTGTTCACAAAGCGTGGCTTCATTAATTGCTGATGTCAAGAATTCAGCAGGTTGCCTAACAGCGACATCGGGGTGGCCGAAATAGATTTTTTTGTCTGCACAATTGAAATCTTCAGGCAACTGAGTGTCAAAACAAATCACAATGTCAGCATCAGTAAGCTGTTCAGTGAAGGTGATATTTTGTAAGGCAGATACATTCTTTAAGGCATCGATGGCTAGCCAGCAAATAGCAGGGCCTTGCTGGTGGCTTGGAGCGATTATTATTTTCATGTTTTTCATCCTCATTGAGCCGTAAACGGTTGTAAGTCAACCTTTGTCATCATATGTGCAAGTTGCGCTCGGTCTGTGATACCGACATTGGGTTGGGAGACTGCAAGTGCAGAAATGGCAGTAGCTAAGCGTAGTGTGTGCTCACTTGTCTGCCTCATCATTAGCCCGTAAATTAACCCTCCTACCATTGAGTCCCCTGCGCCAACGGTGCTGATAACGTCACATTCAGGTGGTTTAGCAAACCAAGCGCCTGATGAATTGACCCACATGGCACCTTTTTCGCCTAAAGAAACCACCACATGGGCAATACCTTGTTGGCGAAGTTGATTTGCGGCATCAACAATATCTTGATGAGTCGGAAGAGATTTTCCTGCCCAAATTTCAAGCTCACGATGATTAGGTTTTACTAACCAAGGAGAAGCTTTGAGTCCAGCAACAAAAGCTTCACGGCTACTATCAAAAATGACACACATGCATTGTTCTCTAAGGCGTAACATCCATTGAGTAAAATCTTTTAAATCAACGCCTTGAGGTAAGCTTCCACTGACGCAAATCATATCAAACTGACCCGCCCAGCTGAGTGAGTCGGTGACGAAACGTTGCCAATCCGCTTTAGTGACACTGAAGCCTGAAAAGTTAAAATCGGTAACTGCACCGGTGTGCTCTGTCAGTTTTACATTGATACGGGTGCGGCCTTCGACAACCTGAAAGCGGTTAGCAATTCCTGTTTCGCTGAACGCTTTTTGGAAACCATCTTGGTTTTCTTTGCCTAAAAAACCACCAACAGTGACATCAATCCCTAAATTTTTAAGCACTTTGGCCACATTTATGCCTTTTCCAGCGGCATGAAGCCCAGCAGTTTTGACTAAATTCACATCACCTCGATGAATATCAGGTAAAAGCCCAACCAAATCATAGGCGGGGTTTAACGTGATGGTTGCGACTCTTCTGCTCATGCGATTTCTTCTCCAAGTCCTGAGTTAATTGCCTCGCCAATGGTAACGATAGCTTCTTGTGCATCTGTACCTTCTGCGTGAATTTGTAAACGGTGCCCACATTTAGCGCCTAAACTGACGATTTTCATTAAGCTGCGACCATTTACGGGAGTCGCAGTACCATCAAGATTACTCACAGTAATAGTGCTTTCGAACTGCTTAATGGTGGTGACTAACTGGGTGCTCGGGCGCGTATGTAGCCCATGTGGATTAAGAACGGTGAAGTCCTGAGTGATTCCGGATGTACTTGATTCACTTTCCGTATGTGAATCATCACTACGCAATAAATTAACTAAATTGTTAACGTTACCATCATTGTCAATTAGATTTAATTCTTTATTTTTCAAAAAATTATTTATTTTAAGTAAAAAAGTCTCTATCTGATAATTAGCGTAAGAGAGAGTGATTAGGACATTGACTGGGTTACCTTGAAAGCGAAATGGTTTTTTTACGGTCGTTATCGCAATCGCATTCTGAATATTTCCAATAGGGCTATCACTTAACCAAATACCTTGACCTAAATACGAAGGTGTTTGGGTGAGAGCTTGGGTAATAAAGTCGGTACTAACAGCTTGGGCGTTTTGTAAGTTAATAATATTTTGTATTTTTAATGTGTTTATATTATCAACCTGAGCGTTAACTGTGACCATTGAGTCATCAAGTTTCACTGGTTGAGTTTGACGTTCACCCATTAGAAGTTGTTTTAAGGCTTCAGGGGTGTCAGCTTTGGCCATCGCGTCAGCCGTGTGCTCATCACTGATAATGTGGGTTAACTGGCGAAGTAATTCGAGATGTTCATTGGATTGAGCCGCAATGCCAATAACAATATAAGCAGTTTGGTTATCACCCCAGTCAATACCATTAGGGAATTGGAAAACCGCAAAACCTGTTTTCAACACTTGGTCTCGTGTCTGCGTTGTCCCGTGTGGGATAGCGATGCCATTTCCTAAAAAGGTAGGAGCTTGGGTTTCTCGGTTAAGCATTCCTTGTGCGTAACCGCTTTTTGCATAACCTGCATTTTCGAGAGCCTTAGCGACTTGTTCTATTGCATTTTTTTTATCAGATGCAGCAGCTGCAAGGTGGATATCGCTTATTGGTAAGTTAAACATAATTTCTCCTGATTATTATTTATTGCCGGATCAGCCAGAAGACTTGCAAGCGGATCTGATTGTTTGTTAATCATGTTATCGTTAACAAGATTAGCTGAATCGTTTAGTCTTGTCTATGTCGCTAAGGTACGAAATACAAAAAATGAGAGCTAAGTTAAATTTTTTAAGGAAGGAAACTGAGTGTGTTTTATCTGCTTTATGGCAAAGCTGAAGTAATTGCTGAAGTTTTTTATATATGTAAAACAATAAATTAAGTTATCAATATGTTTGATTATTTGAATGCTTAATACACTAAATATGGCTAAAGAAAAATCTTCTAAAACGTCAAAATAGCTTTGATCGTCTTACAATAAATCGGGTTATTTTGAACAAAGGGGGATAGGGAGGTGGTTATTTATTATGTAAAGGGAGGTAAGCTGAAATTTTTCAGCTTACCTAAATGTATTATTCTACAACTTTGATTTTTTGGCTGCCCATTGAAACGATTTTACCCGCTACAATTTTACAGCGTTTGCGTGTTTCGACCACACCATCAACTTCAACTAAGCCATCTGCAATCATGGCTTTTGCCATTGCACCGCTTTCCGCCCAGCCTTCAATTTTTAGCAAATCACACAGTTCGACGTGTGGGTGCCCATTTAAATTGAATATATCCATGATTACTCCAAAATTACATTAAATATCGTGGTACTCTTCACATGCCTGAAGGGTGTTTTGAATTAAAGTCGCAACAGTCATTGGGCCAACACCACCAGGCACAGGGGTGATCCAAGCGGCATTTTTCGCGGCTTCGTCAAAATCGACATCTCCTGTGACTTTACCGCTATCTAAGCGGTTGATACCGACATCGACCACAATCGCGCCAGGTTTAATCCATTCACCAGGAATAAAATTGGGTTTCCCCACTGCGACAACAACTAAATCAGCATGGCGAACGTGGTGTTCTAAATCTTTGGTAAAGCGATGCGTTACTGTTGTAGTGCAACCTGCTAACAGAAGTTCTAAGCTCATTGGACGACCAACAATATTGGATGCGCCAATAATTACAGCGTTTAAACCATAAGTGTTGATACCGCAGCGCTCAAGTAAAGTAACAATTCCTTTAGGGGTGCATGGGCGAAGGCGTGGCGCACGTTGGCACAAGCGGCCGACATTATACGGATGAAAACCATCAACATCTTTGTCTGGATGAATACGCTCAATGACTTTGACGTTATCAATTCCCGCAGGTAATGGTAGTTGAACTAAAATTCCATCAATTTCAGTATCTTGATTTAAATCATCAATTAATTTGAGTAATTCAGCTTCTGTTGTTGTATCTGGTAAATCATAAGAACGTGAAATAAAGCCGACTTCTTCACAAGCGCGGCGTTTGCTGCCGACATAGATTTGTGACGCGGGGTTAGCGCCGACTAAAATCACAGCAAGCCCAGGAGCGCGTTTTCCTTGTTCTAAACGTAATTGTACTTTTTGGGCAACTTCTTGCCTAATTGTCTGCGCAATCGTTTTCCCATCAATAATTTTTGCTAACATCTGTAACTTAATCCATATATGAGACACGGTAATGTCTCTATTTTGTCAGAAGTTAACGTCATTGTCAGTTCAAACTATTACATAAAATGAGCATATAGTTATTTTAGTAGCGAAAAGCCATTGACTCAGCGCGCAGCAACCGTATAATTCAACGCCATCAGCCAGATAGGCTGCCCGCATTATAAATGCGCCCTTAGCTCAGTTGGATAGAGCAACGGCCTTCTAAGCCGTAGGTCACAGGTTCGAATCCTGTAGGGCGTACCATTAATTTTCAATCACTTACCATCATTTAAAATGCTTCGCTCTTTCTAATTGGGACGTATTTGGGGCTAAGTGCCAAAAATAGTGTCTATTTTCTTTGCGTATTCAGTTAAATGATTAGGCAATAAATAAGCATATTTTCTCACCACATCAACCGATTATCTCTGCTCCCTAATTTTCCTATTCTCTATTTTGTATACAGCAGCATAGATTTTAGTTTTATACTTTCAAAGAGGTTTAAGCTATGAATGTGTGAGGTTAATTTGAGACATACGATATTATAAATGCAAGGAATGCTATTGCTGAAATAATACATAAAGAGAGAATGACTCTAATGAATGCCCAGAATGAATTAGATTTGCCTATCCTCCAAAAGCATAAAAATACTGAAATGATCAGTATGAGTTGAATAAAATATAATCCAAAAATTGAGTTCATTTCTATCCTTGTGAGTTTAATAATTCGAGCCAGTATTAGTATACATAAGCTAACTTATATCAAATTATTTATGTGTTCATATTGATTGATATATATGTTTTGGTGTATATGTATAAGTGTTTATTTGAATAAATTGTTAGTCTGGGGTTTACATGGAACCATTACAACTGTTTAAAATTTTAGGTGACCAAACAAGGCTGGATATCGTGTTGCTTTTGAAAGCATCTGGTGAGCTATGTGTCTGTGATATCTATACGGCCTTGAATTTATCGCAACCAAAGACTTCTCGACACCTAGCAATGCTAAGAGAATCAGGCCTTTTGCTCGATTCAAAACATGGTAAATGGGTTCATTATCGATTATCTCCAGCATTACTACCGTGGGTGAAAAGTATCATTGATGTCACCTATGCCACAGAGAAAAATAAAGTTGCAGCTTTACTCAAAAGCTTAGAGACAAAAGAACCTGTGAGTCGTTGTTCGCTATAAAATTTTTTAAATTAACGCATATGAAAAACCATATATTTATGTTCGGGTGGGGAATTTAATAAGGCCGATTAATTAGCCAATTTATTTCAGGATGAGCAAAAAAGTATCTTCCTGTTCCTTTTCATGAGGTTGTTATGTTTATTGCCGCTTTAATTTTTATTTTAACGATCACCTTTGTTATTTGGCAGCCCAAAGGACTGGGTATTGGTTGGAGTGCAACAGCAGGGGCCGTTTTAGCCCTTATTTTTGGTGTCATTAGTTTTCAAGATATTCCTATAGTTTGGAATATTGTGTGGAATGCAACGGCGACATTTGTTGCAGTCATTATTATTAGCCTGCTGTTAGATGAAAGTGGTTTCTTTGAATGGGCGGCATTACATGTTGCCAAGTGGGGCGGGGGTAAAGGAAAACTGTTATTCAGTTATATCGTGTTACTTGGTGCAACGGTAGCGGCCTTATTTGCCAATGATGGCGCAGCATTGATATTAACGCCCATTGTGATTGCGATGTTATTGGCACTTGGTTTTAACAAAGGCACGACATTAGCATTTGTCATGGCTGCTGGATTTATTGCAGATACGGCGAGCTTGCCGCTGATTGTTTCGAACCTCGTGAATATCGTTTCTGCGGACTTCTTTAATATTGGTTTTACAGAATATGCATCGATTATGGTGCCAGTGGATATTGCTGCAATTATTGCAACATTAGCGATGCTGCATTTGTTTTTCCGCAAAGATATTCCTAAACACTATGATGTTACCAAACTGAGTGAACCGACTTTAGCCATTAAGGACATGACAACGTTTAAAGCAGGTTGGTTAGTACTGGTGTTATTACTGGTTGGTTTTTTTGTTTTGGAGCCTTTGGGGATTCCGGTTAGTGCGATTGCCGCTATTGGTGCTCTGCTCCTTTGGGGGATTGCAGCCAGAGGCCATACGATTAATACCAAAAAAGTCTTACGCGGTGCACCGTGGCAAATCGTCATTTTCTCTTTAGGTATGTACTTGGTTGTTTATGGTTTAAGAAATGCAGGGTTAACCGATTATCTTTCTGAAACGCTCAATTACCTTGCCGATAAAGGGTTATGGGCAGCTACTCTAGGCACTGGATTTATTACCGCATTTTTATCATCCATAATGAATAACATGCCAACGGTATTAATTGGTGCGCTATCTATTGAAGGGAGTGATGCGACAGAGTTAATCCAACAGGCGATGGTTTATGCCAATGTGATTGGTGCCGATTTAGGGCCAAAAATTACACCAATTGGCAGCTTGGCAACATTGTTATGGTTGCATGTTTTATCACAAAAGAACATGACCATTACATGGGGATATTATTTCAAAACCGGGATTATCATGACTATCCCTGTGCTTATTGTCACACTCGTTGCTTTAGTGCTTCGACTTTCGCTGTCTAATTAAGGGGCATTCAATGAATGAGATCTCTATCTACCATAACCCCAATTGTGGCACTTCACGTAATACCCTTGCCATGATCCGCAATAATGGTATTGAGCCGACGATTATTTATTACCTAGAAACACCTCCGACTAAGGATGTGTTAGTGCAACTTATTGCTGATATGAAAATCACAGCGAGGGAGCTATTACGAAAAAATGTTGAGCCGTATGAGCAATTAAATTTAGAAAATAACCTTTATTCCGATGAGCAATTGATTGATTTTATGTTGCAGTACCCGATACTGATTAATAGGCCAATCGTCGTCACTCCGCTAGGTGTAAAGTTGTGTCGGCCTTCTGAGGTAGTGTTAGAGATATTACCTAATCCCCAACAAAGTGAATTTATCAAGGAAGATGGTCAAATAGTAATTGGTAGTACACGATGTAAAAATGCAAATGGATAGGATTGAGTGTTGCTGGCAACTTTAACACTCTGTATGATTTTATGTTGAACCCTGTAGGGTATTTAAAATCAATAAGTTATATTCCTATGGGGAATATTCAGCTAGAAATCTAGGTCAAATAATGAATTTAATTAGTGATAGAGACTCATCATCTTACAAATAAGAAAAATATCAGTGAATTCATTATATTATCAAGGTGATTAATACCTATTACATTATAGATTTAAATAATAAATATGCTCCCCATCAACAATATTTCCTGTAAATTCAAAACCAAAGGATTGATAGAGGTTCTTTGCCACAATATTGTCTTCATTTAGCCCGAGAGTGATGCGCTGGATGCCTTCTGAATAGAGAAAATCCAATATTGCTTTAAATGACTTACGGCCTAGCCCTTTGCCAATGAATTTATAATCAAGCATATATCGGCAAAGCATCACTTCGTTTAAATTAGTGCTACTTATCTTATACATAAAAAAACCAATTATATTATTTTGAAAATATAAGGCTTTTGGGTAAAAGTTTGGGAAATAGCTCGCTTCTGCAATTGATGTCGCATTACAACAGATAAAATCCTCTAAGACAGTGGCGATCCCATCTGAATTAGAGGTTAATTCACAGACATCAAACAAATTGTCTTGGTCAATATTCTTTATGGTAACCATATAATTACTCTATGTTTCTATTACTGCATTCGGCTGCACAATGACATCCCATTTAATGTATGGAATTAAATTTAACGAATTTGCGAGTGCTAAGGATGCTTGGTTGTCTAGCTGGCATCGATATTGTGGCTGATATCCTTTATCTAACGCTATTTGACAAATCGCAGAGACGAGTTTGCGTGCATAACCTTTTCCACGGTGTTCCGATAAGGTTAAAACCCCTAAATCAGCGATAGCCAAATTTTTATCATCCCAAGGGTACATACTCGCAGCGGCGACTAACTTTTCATCAAAAAACAAACCATATACTAACCAGTGATCAAGTTCTACAGAAGCACCGTCTAAATCTTCTTCACTAGATGCTTCACAAAAAGTTTGAAATACGGCGGCATCAGTACTTGTTAAGGCGCGAATATTACTCGGTATTTTATGTTGTTGTAATTTAGATGACGCTTCTTGGCTAAAATAAAAAAACTGGTCTGCTCCATGCCATTTTTTCGTCAGCGCGTCACGCAATGTGTCAGCAGCTTCTCTAGTTAAATCGGGTGTGATAGATAATTCAACACAGAGCTGTGGATGTAATGAAAGCCAATATTTATCTTGGTATTGAATCGCCATGGCTAAATAATCTTCATCAATATGAGGATTTACATACAACGCCAAATCACTTTGATCTAAATAACATTCACCGGTAGTTTTTTCTTTCAGCCAATATGCAGAGATATCATCATTAATCACGGTCGTCATGGCATTCCTTATATTGGGTCAAAATGATGTCAGTAATCTCATAAGCTATCTTTTGCGTGTCTAAATCTTCAATATTTCCTAGCACAGCAACGGTTAAGCCTAAATCAGGTAGACGTAAAAAATAGGTCGCACAGCCAGCCCAACCCCCTGAATGTTCGAAATGCATTAAGCCAAAGTGTTGTGAAACAATAACGCCATAGGCATATAGCTGGTGGTGTTCAATCGCTTTACCCAGCCTATTTTGAGGAGGTAATGCTTGAAGCATTTTCTCGACTAGTGCTTTGCCACCGACCTTACCACTGGTGTAGTTTTCACCCCATTTCATTAAATCTAAAACATTTGAATGAACGGCACCATCGCCGGTTTGAGTCCACAAACTTTCACTTAATTGGTAACCACCTTCACTGTTTTCACGGTACCCTCGAGCAATTGCACTGTGAACAGGGTACGATTCCACGATAAAAGTGCTGTCCATTTGTAATGGTTTAAAAATATGTTGCTGGGCAAATTGGTGATAACTTTGGCCACTGACGCGCTCAATAATTATGGATAATAAAAAATAGCCCGTATTACAATAATCAAATTGTGCCCCAACAGGGAAAAGAGGGTTAGGGTAACTAATTAAGTCTGCCAAGCTTTCTGCTGGCCCTAATGAGTCCGCATAATCAACGCCTTTATTCAAGGCTAATTCGATGTAATCCACCATGCCACTGATATGATAAATTAAATCTTGAATGGTGATCTCATTGGCATATTCAGGTAACTCAGGAATGTATTTGGTAATGGGGTCATGTAAAGCAAGTTGGCCACTTTGTTCTAACAGCAAAATAGCAAAGGCGGTGAATTGCTTTGAGACTGAGGCTAAATTAAAAATAGTATTCGCTGTTAATGGCTTTTTTTGTTCGAGATCGGCAAACCCAAGGTTACCTGAATAAGATTCGTCTTGATCAAATTTGGCCATGTAACTAAAACCTGGTCCTTCGGTGTTAAATTGTTGTTCCCATGCTAAAAGTTGCTGTGACGTATTATTAATCCTTACGTTCTTTCTATCTGTGAAAATATTCACTTTTCCCTGCCTCAAAATTCATTGACTAAAAAACGTAGATTTAACGCATAAAATTAGCTGATAGCGATGCTTAGTTGTACTACAACGCATGTTTTCTTAAAAGGTTATTGATGCTATTGGTTAAATCAGAATATGAATGTTACATCTTCAAGCTGACTTTAAGTCAATCTCGATTTTGAATTTTAAGGGGAGGGAGAAAGCATTATTTTGCCTTCGATATATTCGATTTTAGTTAATATTGATAATACTGTTCAGCAGTAATGAACGGGTAAAACGAATATAAAAAGGAAATTAATATGAATCTATCAATGGTATTTTTGACAGTCTTACTTGGGGTTGGGGCGACCATCGTGATGGATTTATGGGCGCTTATCCTTAAACTATGCGGCCAACCGACGTTAAATTTTTCGTTGGTAGGGCGTTGGGTTGGGCATATGGCGAATGGGCAGTTTATACACCAG
The DNA here is from genome assembly GCF_028481645.1 of Providencia sp. PROV141. Classification (NCBI taxonomy): domain Bacteria; kingdom Pseudomonadati; phylum Pseudomonadota; class Gammaproteobacteria; order Enterobacterales; family Morganellaceae; genus Providencia; species Providencia sp. PROV141. The sequence goes on from NZ_JAMPPR010000017.1 coordinate 18,796, forward strand.
CCATCAATCGCACAAAAGGAAAATATCCCTGCCGAAAATGCATTGGGTTGGGGAGTTCACTATGCAACCGGTATTATTTTTGCCTTTCTATTTATTTTTTTATTTGGTGAAACCTGGTTTACATCACCGATATTATGGCCTGCATTGTTTTTTGGCGTAATAACGGTCGTAGCTCCTTACTTCATTATGCAACCTGCGATGGGAGCAGGTATTGCTGCCAGTAAAACACTTAACCCAAGTAAGGCTCGGCTAATGAGTTTATTGTCTCATGGCGTATTTGGCCTTGGTCTTTACCTGACAGCTTTAGTGTTACAGCCTTTATTAATTTATTTTTTGTGATTATTTTAATTTTAGTGATCTTGAGTGAATAATTTGCTTTTCATTTACTAATGTTAGGTTGCTTTATTATAAAAGAGGGGTGATTTGCTTGGGAATAAGCAACAGTGTAGTTCTTGCTAATCCATTCGTTATGGTATAATTACTGTACATAACAACCAAGGTGTCGCATCTTACTCTGGATTTATATCTCTATTTTTTAATCCATTTTGCATTGGATAAATCAGCAATGAACATTAGTCAGCTTAAAAGTTTTGTTGAAGTGGTTCGAAGTGATTTCAATATCACCAACGCGGCTGAAAAATTATATACCTCTCAGCCGACTGTCAGTAAGCAACTTAAAATATTGGAAGATGAACTGAACGTTTCATTATTCAATCGGAAAAATAATAACTTACTCTCTTTGAGCCCGATTGGTGAGAAAGTTCATCATGTCGCGTGTGATATTCTGGCGCAGTTCGATAAAATTAAAAGTATCGTTTCATATGAAGATGCCACGATAAAACAAAATCTTCATATCGCAACCACACACACACAAATCCGCTATAAATTACCCCAAGTGATTGAACGTTTTAATGCACGTTACCCCAATATCTCACTGCATTTTCACCAAGGGGCTCCCGCCCAAATAGCAGAAATGGTGAATAATGGGGATGTGGATTTTGCCATTGCGACTGAGTCTATGCACCTTTATGATGACTTATTGGTGATGCCTTGCTACCAATGGTCTCGCAGTATTATTGTGCCCCATGACCACCCACTTGCTCAATGCGAACAGCTCTCTATTGAAGACCTTGCTGGTTACCCATTAATTACCTATGTATTTGGTTTTACCGGGCATTCAAAGCTTGACCAAGTATTTTATCAACATAAATTAACGCCAAATGTTGTTTTAACTGCGGTAGATACCGAAATTATTAAATACTATGTAAAACGTGGTGCTGGGGTAGGTATTATTTCAACGGTCGCTTTTGATCCAGAAGAAGATAGCGAGGCATTACGCTGCATTGATATCAGCCATTTAGTGAAGCCAAGTTATACCCATGTATGCATTAACCGGCATATGCATTTAAAAGATTATATGTATGATTTTATCTCTAATTATGCACCTCACCTTGATTTGAACTATATTCATCAGCCGAATCAATGGGTACCAACCGAACAAGGTGAGCGAGATAAACTGTATAGTGAACTACCTGAGTTATAAGAAAAAAGCCGAGTAATATGATTTACTCGGCTTTGAAATTACTGTGTGTGTTATTTTTATTCTAACGAGTGGCAATATTAATAAAAATTTGAGCGCCAATCAGCAAACAATCGTCATCAACAAAATAAGGGTTAGCATGTAAATAATTATTAATCCCTTTTGCTTGATTACCACTTCCTAAAAAGTACATGGCACCGAGTTTATCTTTAGTGGCATTGATCATATAACTGAAGTCTTCACTGCCCGTCATTGGCTTACCATTCGCATCAATCTGTTCAGCAGGTAAGAAGGCCGCAGCAGCATCATAAATCACTTTAGCAGCCTGCGGGTGATTGACGACAGCGGGATAACCGCTTGCTTCTAATGTGGTTTTAAACCCGCCGGCTTCACTACGAGCCACAATTTCATTGAAGCTGGCTTTTAATATTTTATCCGTTTCTTCATCCATTGAACGGATGGTACCGCGTGCCTGAACATGATCAGCCAACGCATTTGGAATAGTTCCGCCATTAATCATGCCACAACCAAATACGGCAGGGCTGAAAGGGTCGGTTTTTTTGGCTACAATGTAATCCATATAATCAATGATACGTGTTGCTTCACGGATGGCATCTAACCCTTTATGTGGGGTTGAGCCGTGAGCAGAAACGCCGTGGACATCTAGTGTCCATGCAGAGCCATAAGAGGACATAACCCCGGAATTGAATTTAATATAACCTGTTTCAAAAGCTGCATCATTATGTAAGCCGTAAACCTCATCAACACCTTCCATACAGCCCATTTCTACCATTTTGTTAGCGCCCGGTACTCTCATGTCTTCTTCTGCCATTTGGAAGATAAAACGGACGTTATGAGTGAGTTCAGAACGGTTTTCGCTAAGGTATTTTGCTGCCGTTAAGGCGATGGTCATGTGGGTATCATGGCCACAGTTATGAGCGCAACCTTCATGGACAGAGCTGTGCTCATTGCATGTCAAATCAGGCATTTCAAGGCCGTCAATATCGGTACGGTAGGCAATCAAGCGCTTTGCTGGGTCGATAATCAATTCAGCGGTAAAACCGGTGTAGCCTTCAAATAAACGGATGTTATAGCCAAAGCTTTCCATCAATTCACGGCAATATTGTGAGGTTTTGAATTCTTGCCCAGACAATTCAGGGATCTTATGTAAATCCTGACGTGTTTTTTTGCTAAACGTTTCTAAAGCAAAGAGCTTTTCATTGATATTGTATTTATTGGTCATTACGTTTTATCCCGTATACAAAAAGCGTTTTAATGCTGTTAAGGGGCCCCTGGTGTGAGCATGAATAAAAAACAGCGTACTCATTTAATTTATGTATATTTTAAGCGTTAGATTCAGAAATAAGTCATTTCTGCTAGCTGTTATTTTATCTAACAATTCATAGAGTGAATTTTAACGTGGATATTAAAAAAGTGAGCGTGATGGAGATCGTATTTATATCATATCAGTATTGCATGGCTCATGAATAATAAGGATGGTAATTTAATAAAATAATCATTAGGAAATGTATTTTCAATTAAAATTCTCTATTATCAATATGTTATGTTTTTGTTTTTATATTAAAGATTTTTGTGTTTAATTGAGATTAAGTTAAATTCTATTGTTTGGAATAGGGCGATTAGTAGGATAGTTTTGTATATTATCTTAAATGAAATGGCGAATATAGAAATATATCGAATTAATGAGAAGAGAAATTTTAGAGATAGGATTAAAGCTAGAAAAATCATATGTCCCTTATTGCGATTAACGCATTAATAAGGGACATGTTTTTATAATTAGTTCTTAAAAGACCCAATAAATGAGAGATATTCCTCTTTGCTCATCAATGGGGTGTAATCAGCTAACATTTCGTCAGCTTGGGATGCATCATCAAATAATAGGTCAATAATTGCCATTGCCATCATTTGCGCAGGGCGGATGTAGGCCATATCATCATCAAAAACAACGTAATCTTTACCGTGCAAACCACCGCGAATTGCGCCAATCCACGGGTGACTCACAGGCATGATATGTGATAAGTCGCCTGTATCTGTGCTTCCAGTCATATGGCCAGCAACCCAAACATTTTCTTCGCCAATCAAATCGTGGGCATTGTGTTGCAATAAGTCGTTTAATGTATCGTTGTTATACAGCGGCAGGTAACCCGGTAAATCTTTGACTTCTACCTCTGCACCGACTGACATTGCACCAGCAATCAATGCACGAGTAATACGCTCATTCGCATCAATCATCGCAGGAACATTTGACGCTCGGACATAACTTTCCATACGGACATCGCTTGGGGTGACATTCACTAAATCGCCGCCTTGTGTGATGATCGGATGGAAACGAATATAATCTTTTTCTTGGAAGGTTTCGCGAATCGCATTGACCCCCATGATCCCCATCATTGCTGCATTGAGTGCATTAACACCCAGATGAGGAGCCGCCGCCGCATGAGATGCTTTGCCTTTGTAGTTAATCAGCTTGCCAATAAACCCATTGGTGGTAGTCGACATTTCAATAAAACCAGTCTCACGTTCAGGTTTGACACTGGTTAAATGAATTTGCATCGCCATATCGATATCATCAAATTCACCAAGAGATATCAGCTCAGGTTTACCGCCGATATAACTGATTTTTCCTTGCTCAATCAGTTTATTACGATAAGCTAGTTCAACATATTCCTCTGCGGGAACGGCGAAAGGAACGACGTCTCCCGCGAGGTATTGCATAGCACCTGACTTAACCAGACCAATAGTGACTGCCATCATGTTAGCTATTTGTGCATTGTGCCCGCAGCAATGAGCAGCGCCCGTTAAATCATCAGCCTCTGGGTGCTCCGCACAAATAATTGCATCGAGCTCACCAATCACAGCAATACTATGTTTACTCCCTTTTCCACCTTTAAGGCGAGCCTTAACCCCCGTCAATGCGAGTTGGTTACGGTAATTAACGCCTAAGGCAGAAAATGCAGCTTCCACTTTTTTTGCTGTTTTGACTTCTTTATAGCCGAGCTCAGGCTCTGCCCAAATATCTTCAGCCAATTTTTTGATATCCCCTTTATGGGATGCAATTGTCTCGCAGACGATGGCTTTCAATTGGTCTTTGGTCATTGTCATGGTAAATATTTCCTGTTGTTAGATAACGCCGCTCCATGAAAGTGTCACTTGACCAATAAGTGCAGCGAATAAGAATGTTCCCGTAAAGACCGCCAGTGAAACTGGGATAATCCGCCAAGAAATGGCTTTAAATTTGTCGATATCTTTACCGAGTGAAAGACCAGCAAAGGCAAGTACTGTCGTACTGATGACGGCAAGTGAGATTTTACCAGTCATTGCGATCATTTCTTTATCGTAAGGGAATAACGGTGAACACAGACCCGCCGCAATTAGAGATACCCAGAAAATCACAGGTAACTTACCTAATGGTGGGATTTGTGCAATTAAGTATGCCACAAATGACATACCCCCTAATAATGCCATGGCGATAAGTGAGTCACTAAAGACTGCGCCAAAGCTACCACGGCCATAAATTGAACCGCCGAGTGCATCACCCAGTGAAGTGAAGATGATGACTAACACGATGATTATTGCAATTTCTGCCATCTTTTTCATGATCTTATATCCTTATTCTGTATCTGCTGATGCGGTTGCACGTTTTCTTTTCAATTTGTTGTACAAGAAAGAGGCAAACGGTAAGGAGAAGAAGATGTAGATGTACAGACCTAATACCGAAGACATCAAGTTTGCAGAGGATGAGAATGCTTGAATATCTGCGGCGTGTTCAGGATAAAGTTCCAATAATGGGGCAACAGATGCTGCTAGCATCGAACCACTACCCACACCAGCACCCATGGCTAAAGCAAGTGGGCTCATAATATCGAGTCCTGCGATAACACTGGCGATAACACCCATCCAAACCGCACCGTATAACGTCCCGCAAATATACATTGCCATAACGCCGCGGCCTTCTGGTGAACTTAAACCATATTTGGCTTCGATAATGGCAATATTGGGTTCACGACCGATAGAGTAAGTGGCACCAACGGCCTCACGGCCCATGCCTAACATGATAGCAAGTGGTAAACCGAGCAATATGGTACCGATAAAATGACCGACTTCTTGCAAGATTAATGCGCCACCGGCTTGAATAATTTTTTCCCAAGATGCACCAACGGAGGTGCTTAATTTTGCAATTAAGATAACTAACGCGACACTCATTATCGAGCTAGCGTGTGCCATATTTTTTTCGCTGAGGATTTTGAATTTTGGAAAACTGATAATACCACCCATCAACATGGAATAAAGCATTGGAAAAACCATGACTAAACTGATTTTAATTTGCCCTATAGCTTCCGAAAGAAGAATGATAAGTAAGCTAACCAAAAGCAACTTACTATCTTTTAATATACCCATAGTGTTACCTTTCATTGGAAATGTTTTTAAGAGTTTTTCGTATATATTTATAATAAAAATGCATCATTTTCGTATTCATACTATCCATGAAACTATTTTCCTGACAATATTCCGAAAGTCTCTTAGCCATGCCGAAAAGGCATGGTTAAAATCAATAAATTAATATTTGTTAATAAAGATGCAGTTATTGAAATATTTTTGCATTTTAATATTAAAAATATTTTTATTATTCAGGATGATACAAAGTGTTATTAATTTTTTAACATACTGTTTCATAAGTAATTTTGATTTTTTGGTGTGTTAATGCGAGGAATTATCAAATACCCAGTAAATGTGAGGTTGTTCAGGTTTTATTTATTTTTTTATAGCAAGGTTTTATTTTTATTGAATTTATATAATGATAAAAATTGAATTTTAATTGGATATTATTGTGGTTATTTTGGGTTTTTATTTTTATTTTAGTCTATCTTTAGTTTAATTGTCAGTTTAATGTACTGATGTATTTTTGCGAATTTTCTTCAAAAAAATTTGATATTTTACAATAATATTGTATTTGGCTGTGATATTTGACATGGATCTCAATTCTGAATATTTCTTAATTTGAAAGCAATAAATGAGTCGAAATTTTATTTTAGTCTATTTGCTGAAATTCATGTTATCCGTAACATGTTTACCTGTTATTTGTTTATTGAATATCGAAAAATATAAAGGCACGAATTGCGCGAACAAAAAAGTGTTTGTTGTTAATTTACACTAAGTCGTCTTTTTATCGCAGCGGCATTGTGAACGGCAAACCTAAAGAAAGGTGTTTATGACTATTACGTTAAAAGATATCACCAAAGATAATTGGGTGGATATCATCTGTCTTGAAATAACTAAAGAGCAGGAAGACTTTGTGGCTCTTAACTCAGAGTCAATCGCAGCCTCAAAATTTTTTGATTACTATATTAATCGTGGTATCTATGTTAATAATGAGCCCGTTGGCTTTGTTCAATATTATTCAAACCATGAAAATGGTAGGCCCGAAGAAGTTTTTATTGGTCAATTAATGATTGATATAAAACATCAAAGAAAAGGTTTTGGTTCTCTGGCTATCCCACTTGTTCTTGATGAAATAAAAAGCTTAGGTAAATATCAATCAGTATCAATTTGTTATATCGAAGGCAATGATATGATGAAACCATTTTTTGAACAGTTTGGTTTTTCCGTTGTTGACCAAGATGAATTTGATGAAACCATTATGCGGCTAGTTTTTTAGTGCTGAAATGACGAATATCCGCTCCAACTTAAAGTTAGCAGCGGATATTTATAAAGCGATAAACCTACATTATTTATTTAAAATTGCGCATTTAATCCTAAGCGTAGTGTGCGCCCGGGGGCAGGCATCATACTGCGCGTCAGTGGGTCGATATAATAACGGTCAGTTAAGTTGGTCACTAAGAATTCGACATTAATATTTTTGTCAATTTGGTAACTTGCATAGGCATCCGCAGTAAAGGTAGGAGTCCAGTGCATTGGGCTATTATTTGCCATCGAATAACTCCCCGGGAACTGCTGCATCAGTTTGCGTTCATCTTTATTTTGTACGCTACTGGTATAACGTAAGCGTGTTCCCACTTCGAGGGCTTCATCCATAAAGCGCATGCCTAGGTTGGAATTTATGGCATATTTAGGCTGTAATTGTGTACGTAAAAAACCGCCAGGGAAACCTGCAGTTGTACATTGGGAGATATTATAGCGATTAGCCGGGTCAAGATTGGCTGGCGCCGAGTCATCACACACTTCATTTTTGAGGCGGTAATCGACACCAATATCCATAAATACGCCACCATTATCATAGCGTGCCAAAGCTTCAATTCCTGCTGTTTTATGTTCTTTTACTTGAACAAAATTAAGACGTCCATCACGGTCAAAAGCATTTTCAATGACAGTATGGTAATAGCCTATTTTCACATCAGCATGGCGTTCAGCACCGAGTAAACCTTGTAAATTACGTGAATAACCAAATTCAAAGGTTTTTGCACGTTCGGGTTTAAATAACATTTTCTCTTTACGGGCTTCACTTTCCCCTGCAAACCCAATGCTATTTTCAAAAATACTTGGTAAGCGAACCGTCTCTATATAGCGTGCATAAACCCGGTCGTTATCAGATAACCAAATATTGGCACCAAAAGCGGGAGCCCAGCCATGGCTTTTTTGTTTGCCTGAGAATTTCCATTTTTCTTCTTCAGTGAGTTCGCGCTTAATGTCATCAGCTGGGTGTGAATAACTTGAGCCATAGACATAAACTTCCTTGCCGGTTACAGGGTCAACAGCACGAGCTTGAGAATCGAAAGTACCATTATGGAAAGGGTTTGTTTTTGTGGTATAGCGTCCATCGCTATCTGATTTCCATTCGGCGCGGAAGTTAACGTCTAAAACACCATTTTCTTCTGGGCGCTGAGCGTTGTTTCTTTTAGTAATAAAAACGGTATAGTCGGTATCTTCCAACCCTAATGTTTTAAGTAATATTTGGCTGTTTTTATAACCACCATTAAACGCTTGGTAGCCATTTTTAACAGCGCTATCATACTCTTCTTGGGTTAAAATTCGGTTATAATTTATCTGCTTAGCAAGGCGCTCGTCAGGGTTTTGAAAGCCCTTGGTACGGTTGCGCATTTGCTCTTTTAAATAATCATCTTCTGTCCAGCCATCAATATATTTTGCTCCCGCATCCAGCTCTAACCAACTCGTTGGGCGATAGTTAAAGTTAAAGGCAATACTGGTTTCTTGACGATGACCTTTACGGGGAAGGGCAATAAAAGGGCTGGCGGTTTGAGATGGCGGTACGTCGTTAGAATCTAATTTTTCTTTGAGCATTGAGCCACGAATCGTTAAATCAAGATCGGGCGTGAGTGCCATGGTATTGCGCAAATTAAAGCCAATACGGTCATTCTCAGAGTTAGTTGCTGCGGTATTAATTAAAGAACCATCAATGTTAGGGTCTTTTCCATCACCATAACCATATTCGAATCCCCAATCGCGTTCTTTAGGCTCTCGTGGGTAGCCACCTGAGGTGTTAGTATCCCCTACGGAATGGGTCATCCACACATTTGCGTTTAGGTCAATCCATTGATTATCTTCAGGTTTCCATTTATATTCGGCATTATAGGCATTGACTGTAAAGTGAGCTAATGGCCACTGAGGTAATACGTGTTTTCCTTCAAGCTCAGCAAATCCTAAACGTGACGGCATAATTTCACCATAGGTGCTTTCACTCCGGCGAAAACCAAGATGTAATGTTTGGTTTTCAGTGAGATATAAATTAGTTTTAACTAAATAGGATTCCAACTCATTGGAGGTATTCGTAACTTCTTTTCCGGGGCGAAATACATTAGCAGCAAAAGGTAAGTAAGGGTCTGGACCAAGCTGTTGCTGGACTGTTTGTTGTTCATTTAATTGAACCGATTCTTTATAACGGTGAGCGCCATTTTTCCCCGCAAAATAGTTACCTTGCCGGCGATAAGCATAGGCGGCCATTAAATCAAACTTTTCTTGTCGAGTCCCAACCGCTATTCTTCCGCCATTATCTTTAAAATTAAAGAATTGAGCGCTTCCTCGGGATTTCGGTGTGATGTTGACAACGGGGTCGGAGAAGACATAGTTCTTGTTCTTATAAATCTCAGGGTGATCTCGGTAATCTTCGCCATAACCAAAGTGGGGAACACGCTCACGAGTAGAATTGCTGCTGGTTTCCAGTTTTAAACTGACACCAAATTTTTCACCCGGTGCAACAACGTCATCTATTCCTATGGTTCTGATGGCTATCCCACCACCAACAGAGGTTTTTATATCACCAGCAAGAGAACCACTTTTTTCAATCTCAATGCTACTAATGAGGTTTGGATCCACATAGTTACGGTTGTTTGCACCATTGTAACCCCGATAAACGGTTAATGATTGTTCTGTGCCGTCAACCGTGACAGGAACACGTTCTTGCCCTTGAATGCCTCGAATATTCGGGTCTAACGCGCCACTGTTTCTTGCATCACCACTATAGACACCAACTGCACTATTAAGCACATCCGCGGTACTGGTGCCTTTATAGCGTTCAACAAGGTCTTTTCCTAAATAAATTTTAGAACCTTTAGCATCATATTGCTCATCGTAACCTTGTTGATCCCGCTCTTTGATGGTTTTTGCTGAATCTTGAACAGTAATGGTGCCGATGTGTTCTTCTTTTTCCCCTAAAGCGGTTGTTGGAATAAAAAGAGCAGTAATAATTGCAGTAGTAATAGGTGTTAATTTGTATTTATACATTGTGTTTTTCTCTATGCCATAACGCTTAAAAACGGGTTTCTAACCCAATAGAAATTTCGTGCTGGTGGTAGGAGTAAATTCCATCTGCAGAACTGCGGTTATCACGAAAGCGATAACTGGTATAAGGCGTAAATGTGAGCAATGAATAATTTGGAAAACTAAGTCGCGCAAAATACATCGCTTCTTTATCATGGCGTTTTACATTCAACATTTGGTTGAAGGCCTTGAATTGGCTTTCTCGATAAGTTGCAAGTGCCAGTAAATGAATATCGGGTGTTAGCACGTGATAAAAACCGCCTCGGATACCCAATTGGTCATAATCATCGCTACGAACTTCTGTGGTGAGACGAGTCGCATCAGCCCCCAAAAAGAGGGAGGTATCTGGGGTAATACCATAGACACCAGTTAGATGTAGGCTACTTCGATTACCATCGGCACTGTCATACGGTTTTTGGTAATGAAGTTGTTGGTAGTCGGCGGAGGTACTAAGGAGCACACGAGGTGAAAATTGGTAGTCAGCTTCAATTTTGCCCCCTATACCTAAATAACGACGCTTTTCATTGACCGTTTTTAACTCAACTAATGGGCCGAATGCGGCAGTGGTGTTCGCATCATTAAAACGATATAAAGTTGCTAAAGAGGTAGTGTTCTCACTGAATTCAGCATGGTGCGGATAGCGGTCACCATAAGAGGTTCCCTTGATTTGCAGGGAATGGTTGCCCGAGATAGGAATAATTTTGCTCAGACTCGCATCATAGGTGAGCCCCGGTGATGATTTGGGATTAGCCATTTTCCAGGTCCCCCCTGGCGTTTCCCAAACTTTATTTTTATCTGGAACTTGGTTGATATTACTGTTGTATTTATAGCCAAAGGAGAGACTGCCTGTCCAAGCTGTGCGGTTTTCGATAGCACTAATAAATTGTTGAATGGTTTGCTTTACACTAATAGGTAATGCGAGTGTTTCATCGTTAATTAAACTTTGAAATAAAGCCAAAGACTCTTTATTTTGATTATCTTCAAAATAGGTACGTGCAAGTTCTAATTTTATGCGAAGAAACTTTGGTGACAGTACCAATATTTGTTGGTAATGGGCAATTGCTTCTGGGTAATGATTTTGCGCTTTAGCGATTTCTGCTTTTGCAAATAAAATAAGCAATGGATCTGCATCAGCGAGCTGTTGGTAGCGGGGTAATAAGCGCTGTACGTCTTCAAATTGCTTGTGGTTAATTGCCAGATAAATAGCCTGCCCTAGGTCTTGGGCATTATTCTTAAGAGAATAATTTTCCCCATTCAAATTAATTGATAGGTCATCAGGGAGAAGCAATTGGTCTTTATTGGGGACTACAGCACTTTTATCACGATAGTTTTGTTTGTCTTTTTGCCATAACAGCTGTTCTCGGTCAGTGTCCAAGCTGGCTGGAAATGCAAAGGATGTGACCATAAGCATTATGATGGCAGGAGTTAATAACAGGTATCGCATAAGATTAGCTTCGGTAATAAAAGGCAGTGGCCAACTGCCTGTCACGCTTTATGGTTGGCCACCAAGGTTGATTTACGGGTTACTGGGAAATATTCCCACGGCTTCCACCAAAGGCCATATCTTTGCTGTGATCTTCAAATTGAGTGACACCAGCAATATGCTTAGCTTGGTCGCCAAAGAAATGCCCATTTGTTGAGCCGGATTCACCATTAAGGGTGGCCGCTCCGGCGAACGTGGCATTATTTTTAATGGTGGCATCAATATTGGTTGCACCAATATTCCCTGCTAAGGATTTAGTCCCAAAGTTGGCTGTCAGCGTCCCTGCGGTTAGTGCGCCTCCATTATATTGGCTGATTCCTTTAACGGAGTATTCCGCTGTGCCAGCTGTAGGCATATTGGTGGTGACATCCTTGCCAGAATAGTAAGCGGTATGAGTGGTGTCACTAACTTGTCCTGTCGATGACCATTCGCCGAAATAGACTTCTGCATCTGCAATTTTGGCAAAGTTAAAAACGCCCATTTTGTCATGTGAACCAGGTCCATTAGGCATGGAAATAACATGTGCTTCATTTCCTGCTTGTATTGGTGCCATTCGAGTTAAACCTGAGAATGAAATGGTTTTTCCACCATAAACTGATTGCACACCAATACCTGGGTCACCCGCAGCACCACCATGACCGCCACCGGTTCCTTCTGTCGCGCCAACACGAACGGAAGGCTGGTTAGCATCGAAAGGTTGGCTTTGGCCAGAACCGATTGCCGCAGAAGCACCAAAAGCCACTGTGCAGGTTGCGAGTGCTAGAGCGATAATATTTAACTTTTTCATCGAAATACTCCATTTTTATTAAAGATATTAACGATACTATTGATTAAGAAATTATTATTTCGCATATATATGGCGATTGGTATTAAACCAAATAATAATATAAATGCAAATGATAATTCTTCGCATTAACATTAAAATAATTATGGGTATCAATGAGATAGTGATATTGCTCTTGTTGTTAGTTGTTGATATTACGATTTATTTTTGTAGTTAATTTGTTGGGTTATCAATTTTAATGGTAATTATTTTTTGATAAAAAAGTTAAATTAGTCACATTTTTATGCGTTTAATTGAATGGATTACATAAACAACATTAAAGTTAATGTTGTTTATTGCTTCATCATCGATGGTAGTCAATGGAGGGTTAAATAAAGCAAAATAATAAATGCAAACAATGCGCATTATCATTACTGTTGTGGTAATTTTGTCTTTACAGTACACAGTTAGGTTTATAATCACTCAAAATATAAGGGAATAAAGATATGGCTCCATGGTTAATTTTTGGCGCGGGTGGAAAAGGTGTTGGTCATCAAATTGCTCAGTTAGCAATTGCAGAGAAACGCTCTGTCATCGTTGTTGTACGTAATAAGCAGTCAGCAGAGGCATTGGAGGCGGTAGGTGCGCAAGTTTTCATTGGTGATGCTTGTGATAGTGAAGTGGTTAAGGCTGCTTGTCATGCCGCAGGAGCAACTGCCACGGTTATTTCAACCATGGGGGGGACTCAAGATTATTTAGCTCACCGTACGGTGATTGATTGTGCAGAACATGTTGGGATATCTCGTATGGTGTTAGTCACATCATTAGGTTGTGGGGATTCATGGCCTTATTTGTCAGCCCGGTCACGCGCTGCATTTGGTCAGGCGGTGAGGGAAAAATCCCTTGCGGAGTCATGGCTACAAACTAGCTCATTAGATTATGTGATTGTTCGCCCTGGTGGGTTATTACATGGTGAGCCAACGGGAAAAGCAGTTCTTCAACAAGAGGTTGAAGTTCATGGCTTAGTGATGCGTGCAGATGTTGCTGCGCATGTTTACCAGTTGGCTAAGCAAGGTGAATTGAAAAAACAAATTTATAGCGTGGTACAGCCGGGGTTGGTACCCGCTTAATAAAAACGAGGCTATTTATGTAGCTATCTGTTTTTTATTACAAATAAGGCTACCATTGGTCTCCACTACGAAAGTCACAGTATAGGGGTTGTGAAAAATCAATTAAATTGTTTTTTGACCACCCCATGACGCCACCTTCTTCATCGACAGAGTGGATATAATGGCCTTGATTGAGCTCATACAATGGCCCGTTCCATACCTGCCAGCCGACAGATTGATATACATGGAAGCCCTCATCCGATGCGGAAAGCAGACCCAGCTGGTAACAATCGGTAATAATTTGGTTGGTAGCCACCATAAGTTGTTTGCCGATCCCTTGGCGACGGTAGTTTTCCAGTACCGCCATCGCTTCAACATAACCAACTGTTATTGGCGTATTACCGATTGCCATATGACGTTGAATAATAGCAACGTGGCCTATAATCTGTTGTTGGTCATAGGCCAAGACGTGCATTCCCCCCAAAGCATGTTCAAAATCATCATGGGTAAAATCTTGCTCAAAGCTTTGATATAACATGGAATACAATGCCTCTCTATTCTCTGTTGAAAGTTGAGAGGTGTGTTTGTTTTTATATTCTATTGTCATTTAGCACCATGGAATAATTGTAAAGAGGGCAGAAAGAAAAAATCGTTAAGCTTGTAGGATGAAAGTATATAACATATCAAATTGGCTATGATGGTTTGAATGCGCTAGTGCTAAAAGCTATTTTGGTGTTTTTTAATAAAGCCATCGATATATTTTGTGTATTTCTCAATTATTATTAATATAACATTGACGTTATGAATATCTCTTTGTTCATAAAATTCGATTTTTATCATATGGTTATATCGAAAAGACAAGCTGGTTTTTTTACTTTATTGTGTGGTCGTTGCTCTTTTCAATAAGGATTATTGAATGAAGAAAAAAACGACATCAACAATACATGATGCGGCTTTTAAAGGATTTATGACAAACATTGAAAATGCGCGAGACTTCTTTGAAATTCATTTACCGGAACATATAAAATCATTATGTGATTTCAATACGTTATCGCTGACAAATTCCTCGTTTATTGATAAACAACTTCGCTCACGGTTATCGGATGTATTGTATTCAGTACAAACCTCTCAAGGGGAAGGGTATATTTATCTTTTAGTTGAACACCAATCAACCCCCGATAAACTTATGGCGTGGCGTTTAATGCATTATGCGTTTTTAGCAATGAATCAGCATATGCAGCAAGGAAATACAACATTACCCATTGTTGTGCCTATATTATTTTACCATGGGGGGCGTTCGCCTTATCCATATACACAACTTTGGACGGCGTGTTTTCCATTACCAGAGATTGCACATGAGTTATACACCCAACCGTTTCCACTCGTAGATATTACGGTTATTGATGATAATGAACTCGTTAACCATCGAAAAATAGCAGTAATGGAATTAGCGATGAAACATAAATATCTTCGAGATGAATTCCAACAAGTACTCCCTCTCTTGGCGAAGGCACTCAATAAACATTATAATAGTGATAACGACATCATAACTATCCTCAATTATTTGTTTATTGCCTTGGACTCCCATAATTTTGAACAAGTTATTCAAGTTCTAGGTGAACAAACAGAAAAGCATAAGGAGACAATCATGAATATTGCTCAACGATTGCAAGATAAAGGACGGCAAGAAGGACGGCAAGAAGGGTTGCAAGAGGGATTTAAAAAAGGCAAAGAAGAGGCAAATATAGCAACTGCACGGAATCTTTTGGAGCAAGGAATTAGTATTGAGATAATTATGAAAAGCACTGGGTTGAGCCGTGAAAAACTTATTTCTTTACAGTAACTCAGGTTTTATAGCTGAAAGTTAAAAGGGACATTGTTTATCAATATCCCTTTGTTGAATAATATAAAAATTATTTAAATGGCATCTACTGGGTTTGCTCATCCCATTGAACCAGTACGGATAATAATTGGCTTAACGCACCGTAAAAACCGTATTCATCATACCGTTGGCAATTTTGGCTAAATACTGGTAGCCATTGCAGTAAAAGTGACAAGGTTTTTAGGCGCAATTGCCTCACTTTTTCTTGGTCCAAATGGGTTTCATTTAATGAAAAATGTAAGTGACTTAATAGCTCCAAAAAAATTGAAATATGGTCAGAAGGCTCTCTAAACTCCTCACTAGTATCCATTCCAGCCTCGGCTAATAAGTACTTAATTTGTTCATTACCTTGCTCACAGTTTGGATAAACTGAGGCGTAAGGTAAAGCTGATTGCTTATCAGACATTAAGAATAAGCTACAGAAGTCGGCGGCCAATTCGAGTTGAGCATCATTTCGCATTACTAGCGCTTGGGTTTTTGTTTTAACCGCTTGAATTGGCAAAGTTAAAACGGGTTCCTGTTCGATAGTCGTAAACCAATCCATCATTTCGCTAGATTGAAGTTGCGCTAATGTTGCACTATCTAGTTCACGTGAGAACAATTGTGCTAGCCATGCATAAATACATGCTATTTGTTCTGGTGCTAAAGTGATTTTTTTTGTCATTTATTCACCTGTGATGCAGGGACATATTCACACTGAGCAACCATTTCAATTGGCCCATCGAATGCATTCACGTTATCCACTTGTCCTGTATATTTTTCTATCTCTACTAAGGTTGTATGTGCACTGGTGGCTTGCGCTAATTGAGAGGTTCCAATATCTAGCGTCAATACGTTTGGGTTTCCGTATTTGCACAGCGCATTGATTTCTCCGCCCTTAGTCGGGTCATACCAAGCTCCCTCATGGATACGAGCAACACCTTTTGTGTATAGATCAGAAACCACAGCTCCAGCTAACACTTGCCCTCGGTCGTTGAAAACGCGAACGATATCACCATTTTGTATGCCCCTAGCTTTCGCATCTTGAGGACTAATAAAGACCGGTTCTTTTCCACTAACGGAATAATATTGACGTAAGACAGGTGATTCGCACAGTTGTGAATGTAAACGAAAATCGGGGTGCGCAGATTGCAAATGTAGTGGCCATTTTTTTGAACCTGGACCACCATGAGAGCGTTCCGCTTTTTCGAACCACATTGGGTGACCTTGGCAATCATCATATTGCATGTCGGCAATAGTTTTTGAGTAAATTTCAATTAAACCACTCGGTGTTCCTAACGGTTCTAAGTCGGGATCTTCTCTAAATGCTTGATGACGAACAAACATTTGTGGATGTTCAAATTCCACATAGCCTTCTTTTTCCCAGAACACATCGAAGGAGGGTAAATGAATACCACGGCCTTTCCCCTGCTGGCTGCCTTCTTGCCAAATACGTTTTAGCCAGCCCATTTCGTCCAAACCTTCAGTAAAGGCTTCTTCACGACCAAAACGGCGGCATAGGTCACGTAAAATATCGAAGTCATTGCGTGACTCAAATTGCGGTTCAACCAGTTGTTTCATCGCAATAATCCCACGATTTGAGTGGTTACCGTATTGGTCAAGGTCATTTCGTTCAAATTGCGTGGTTGCTGGTAATACGATATCGGCAAAGCGGCAAGTGGATGTCCATTGATTATCGATAGAAACAACTGTTTCAAGTTTGCGCCAGCCTTCAATAATACGATTAATTTGTTGGTGGCGGTGGAATGGGTTGGTTCCGGCAAATACGCACATTTTTAGTGGTGGTAATTTAACCGCTTTACCATTCCAGTTAATCGTTTTTCCAGGTTCTAAAATCGCATCGATAAAACGAGCAATAGGAATGGTGCTGCTGTAGCCTTTGTAGTCATTGCTATCATGAATAGGTGGCACTTTGGTTGAGCCTGAAAAACCACTCAAAATAATTCCCTGACGGCTTGGAGTTCCTGCTCCATTATAGTGCCAACCGAAGCCAAACCCGCCACCCGGTAAGCCAATTTGACCTAACATTGCAGCTAAAACGACAACCATCCACGACCATTGTTCACCATGTTGCATGCGCTGAACACACCAACCTGCAATGATTTGGGTGCGATCTGCTGCCATTTGGCGGGCTAAAGCTTGGATCGTGTCGGCATCAATACCACAAATTTCAGACGCCCATTGTGCATCTTTCGGTTGCCCATCCGTTTTTCCCATTAAGTAGGGAACAAATTGCTCGAAACCGACACAATATTCTTTTAAGAAGGTTTTATCATGTAAGTCTTCACTGTAAAGCGTGTGGGCGATGGCTAATTGCAGTGGCACATCCGCTTGCGGATTAATCGCAATATGTTGAACATTGGCACGCCCAAGGTAATCATGCGTTGAGGTGACTATCGGGTCTATACTGATGACTTTTATCTCACCATTAGCGGCTTTTTCTTTCAGTTGTTCATAATATTCATAAACGTCATGATCAGGGCACCACCAGTTAGCTTGTTGATTTTTAATCAGGTCAGAGCCCCACAACACAATAGTTTTACTATTTTTGAGGACTAACGGCCAAGAGGTTTGTTGTTCATAAACCTCCATCGACCCCACAACTCGAGGTAAAATCACTTGTGCAGCACCTGTTGAGTAGTCTCCGCCAGTACTGACACTATTGCCATGTAGCGCAATGGCGCGAGCTAACATACCTGAAGCGTTGTGAAGCATCCCTGTCGATTGCCAACCATTTGCAGTGAGTAATCCACTTGGTCCATAGGTTGTTTGAACACGTTCTAATTCTTGATAGAACAAATCAAGGGCTTCATCCCAAGAAACACGTACGAAGCGGTTATCACCTCGTTGTGAGGTATCACTTAAATGGCGTTTACGTAGCCAATCAACACGTACCATTGGATAACGAATACGGGCGGTACCATGAACATGGTCAGGTAACCCCGCAATCATTTTGGATGGAAATTTATCATGTTCAAAGGGCTTGGCTTCGATAAAGCGACCATCAACTACGGTAGCGCGAATTGCGCCCCAGTGCGACCCAGTCAGAATGCCTTCTTGCACTACTGTTGTTTGTTCACCAGCCGTTGCAGCGCTAGCCTTACGTGGTGTTAAGAGGGAAGGGCCTAACATTCCCGCAACTGTGAGCCCGCCAAGCTGGAATAAAAAGCGTCGACGAGAAGCTTGAAAAGTCGAATTATTTTTCATTCTGTACTCCGTTATCACCGTGTGAAGATCCTGCGGTATCAGACGCATTCATTTGTAAGTATTTCAGTAAGGTACGCTCTTCTCGCTTATCTAAGCTGGTAAAGCCAATCATACCGTTTAATGTGCCTATCCAACCGTTAGCATCAAAGTGGGCAATATCTGGAGCCCCATGGCATTGATTACAAGACCCGTTATATAAAGAGTCTGCATAAGCCCATATCGGTTTGATATCATTGACCATATCACCTTGCTGCATCCATGCGGTCGCTTGCAATTTGCTCCATGAAGTATCGGTTGCAGCGACAACGGTACTTTCTAAATTTTTCACATTTTCTTGAACATCACCGCGTATTGAAGCCACGAAAATTCGTTTACCAGGGAATTCGGATAGGACTCGTTGGCGACCATCGGTTTCTGTCCACCCAGTGATTTCAACTTGTAGCCAATCGCCATCACGTTTTAGGACTTTCACCTCTGAGGCAGGAAGTAACGAGCCAGCAGGGTCTTTATCCCCTTTATTTGCATAAATAGGTTTAATATCAAGTGAATACAGAATATCGGAATCACTATTTGCCTTCGCGCGCAACTCATCGAATTGTTTACGAAAACCACTGCTCATATCAGGCAATTGGTGAGCAATCCCTTTGTGGCAGTCAATGCAGGATTGATTCTCTTTCGCAGCGATTTGCATTTGGCGAGCCGCTTCTGGATTTTGCTTGGCGTGGTCCATCGAGTCGTAATCATGGCAAGAGCGGCAAGTGGCTGAATTATTCTCTTTCATACGAGCCCATTCACGTTCTGCAAGTTCGGCGCGTTTGGCTTCAAATTTTTCTGGGGTATCTATCGAATGAGCAATAAATGTTTGATAAATATCATTGCTTGCTTCGAGTTTCCGTTTAATCATGCCTGGAAGGTCGGAGGGAATATGGCAGTCATGGCATTCTGCACGTACTCCAGAGGCATTTTGGAAATGCACGGATTGCTTATATTCTTCGTAAACGGGTTCCATGCTATGGCAACTGACACAAAACTCAGTGGTGCTAGTCACTTTCATCCCAACATGGGGTATAACGATTAACGCAACGCCCACTGCAATCCCGACAACGATTAACGTAAGCATTGACCAACGAGCACTTGGTTTTCGCAACGCTCTCCAGAGTTTCCGCATAATAGCCCCTGTAATTATATGGTTTAATACAGGCGATCTTATTGAGTTAATATGAATAGCGGTACTAGTCAGGATGAACAGCTTACGGCAAGATATGGATAAATATGAACAGATATGAACAGAAGAGAGTATATCAATGACATCACATCATATTGTGGTTGTTGAAGACGAACCCGTTACTCAGGCGCGTTTACAGGCTTACTTTGAGCAAGAAGGATATCGTGTTTCTGTGACGGGGAATGGTGCTGGTTTACGCGAAATTATGGATCAGCAAGCAGTTGACTTGATTCTGTTGGATATTAACTTACCGGATGAAAATGGGTTAATGTTAACGAGGGCGTTACGTGAGCGTTTTACAGTGGGAATTATTTTAGTCACAGGCCGCTGTGACCAAATTGACCGTATTGTGGGTTTAGAAATGGGAGCGGATGATTACGTTACTAAACCTTTGGAACTCAGGGAGCTCGTTGTTCGTGTCAAAAATTTACTTTGGCGAATTGACCTTGCTAAACCTTCACAAACCCAGGTTGTTTCTCAAGATAATTGCTATCAGTTCGCTGGCTATTGCCTAAATGTTTCGATGCATACGCTCGAATTTGAGCATCAAGCAATCAAACTCACTCGTGCTGAATATGAAATGCTAGTGGCTTTTGTGACGAACCCACGGGAGATTCTAACCCGAGAACGTCTTTTACGTATGTTATCTGCTCGTCGAGTTGATCACCCTGATTTACGCACGGTAGATGTACTTATTCGCCGTTTACGCCATAAGATTAATGCTGATTTATTAGTGACGCAGCATGGTGAAGGTTATTTTTTAGCCGCCGATGTATACTGATATACGGGTCTAAATCCTCCTGGAGATAATGAATTACGTAAGTGTTCACTATCTGCATTTTGTTGAGTAAGCACTAAAATTGGCGGGCTTATATTGTTTGGAACTGGCTGCTTTTGTAATACTTTGATGGCTTGTTCAATGACTAGCTCACCTTGCCAAACCATTTGGTCGCTAGCTGCCATAATTATTCGGCCTCTTTTTAAGCCGCGATAGACTTGATGAGATAGGTAAAAAGAAACAATATTCAATGGCTTCGTTAAGTTACGGCCTTCACCCATTGCGGCTTCAGCGGCAATAGCTGTGCCAACGACGACATCAATATCCGGGTTACGCTCTAGCATTTCATGTAATAAATTGCGTTGAACTTCAATGTCGTTATCCCCTTGTGCGACATCCACAATTTGTACATGGCTACCTGCAATAGCCTCTCTGAAGCCTTGTTCCATTTCATGGCTACCGCCAGCATTTAATGGCCCAGGCATAAGTAAAACTTTCAATGGTTTACCTTGGCTCCATTGCACTAAATAACGTCCCGGTTGATAGCCCATTTGAAACCAAGGTACGCCTACACGGGTTTTGACTGTTTTGTCGTGTGTCGCGTTGATGACTTCAATGATGGGGGTATTTCCTACCAGTTGGCTAAGGTTTGGAAAGGCTGTGGTGCTACTGCCCAATAAAATGGCATCTGCTCCCCACTGTTGGCACTGCGTAATTTGCTTTTGCTGGGTTGCTAGCTGGTTATATCCGCCAGCTTCTAATACGTTTAGGTCAACACCATAGCGTTTTGCTGCTTTTTGCATGCCATAATTAATTGATAACCAATAAGAATCTTTTAAGCTAGGATAAAGCGCACACAATTTCCATGTTTTTGTAGCGGTAATAGGATTATGTGGTTGAGAGGTAAAGTGTAGTGTATCACGCCACTGAATGAGTGAACTATTCTGCGCCATTGCTAGGCTCAGTAATGAGTGAAATGTGAACAGTAGTAAAATCAATACACGCATGATAGCCTCACAAACCAGAAACCTTTATCCTAAATGCTTTCTTGCAGTTAACTCAACCATTTTAATTTTTAGGCTAACTAAACCGTGAATTTATCACTAACTAGACGATTGTGGATGGGCTTTGCGCTGATGGCAGCATTGACCTTTATCAGCACCCTTGTGGGGTGGTACAACTTACGTTTTGTTAGCCAAGTTGAACAGGCCAATACCGAGGCACTGATTCCAACCATGAATATGGCAAGGCAACTGAGTGAAGCGAGTGCTTGGGAGCTATTTTCTGCGCAGAATCTCACCAATGCAGATAGCGAAAGTATTTGGTTAGCGCAAGGACGGATGTTAACGGCACAAAGCCTTAAAATCACTAATTTGCTGAAAACATTACGGGAACAAGGCTTCAACACACAAGATATAGAACAACAAGAAAAAGAAATCGCTCAATCATTAAGCCAACAAGGTGAATTAGTTGGCCAGCGGTTAAAACTGCGCACTGAGCAACAACAGTTAAGGCAACATATCATCGCTGCGGCGGGTGATATCGCCCAAAAAGCGCATGGGCAAGCCAATAATGCAGCGACCTCCGCTGGTGCAACGCAGGTGAGTATTTATGACCTAATCGAGCGAAAACAAGGGGAACAAGCTCAACAAGCTCTTGATCAACTTATTGATATTGATCTTGAATATGCTAGCCAAATGAATGAGTTGCGATTAAGTGCTATGCGAGTACAGCAGATGGTACTTAATTTAGGTTCAAATCAACCCAATCGTAATATGGCAGAATTAGAAAATCAGCTGAATTCTGCAGTCAAAATCTTACAACGTCGGCAAAAATACATTGAAGATCCCGCCGTGAGAGGCCAAGTAGAAAATGCATTAGATAGTGTTAAGCGCTATACCGAGTTAATTGCGTTGTATCGCCAAGATAACGACATCACAACTCGTTTACAGATTTTATCGCAAAATAATATTGACCAATTTGCACGTTTTAGTAGTGAAGTGGCGCAATTAGTTGACATCATTGAACTTCGTAACCAAACCGCATTGGGGCAACTTAAACAAGCCAGTGAACGGGGGCAAAATTGGTTGCTAGCATTAAGTATTGTCTCATTACTCTCATTGATTTTGATTCTTTGGCGAGTGGTTTACCGCTTAGTAACAAAGCCGCTGGCACAGCAAACCCAAGCGCTTCAACGCTTGCTTGAGGGCGATATTGACTCTGCATTTCCTGAAACCGCAGGAGTGAAAGAGCTAGATACGATTGGCCGTTTAATGGATGCATTTCGTGCGAGTGTACATGCCTTAAATAATCAACGCGAACAGCTAGCGGACCAAGTCAAAGTGAGAACGGCAGAACTGCGTGTGATGGTTGTTGAGCACCGCAAAGCTCGCGCTGAAGCAGAAAAAGCCAATCAGGCGAAATCGGCATTTTTGGCGGCAATGAGCCATGAAATTCGCACACCACTTTATGGAATTTTGGGGACAGCACAACTGTTATTAGAAAATAAAACGCTTAATCAATATCATGATGATTTATATGCAATTACGGATTCAGGTGAATCCTTATTGGCTATTTTGAATGACATTTTAGATTACTCTGCTATTGAAGCTGGGGGACAAAATGTTTCGATCAATGAGGAGCCTTTTGAGCCCAAGCCATTATTGGAAAGTACCTTGTATCTAATGAATGCTAGTAATAAAAACCATGCTATTCAGTTAGTTGCTGATATTGCAGATGATTTACCTACTGCCTTACAAGGGGACCCACTCCGGATCCGGCAAATTATCACCAATTTACTCAGTAATGCATTGCGTTTCACTCAGCAGGGGCAGATTACTTTACGTAGTTGCCGTTATGGTAAATATTGGTTTATTGAAGTGGAAGACACCGGATGTGGCATTGATAACTCGCGATTTACTGATATTTTTAAGCCATTTGTGCAAGTCGATAGCCAGCGGGGTGGAACAGGACTTGGGCTGACAATTAGTGCAAGTTTAGCACAAGCGATGGGCGGTGAATTGACGGTTAGTAGTCAGTTAGGGAGTGGGAGCTGTTTTCGTTTAACACTGCCGCTATGTATCGCCTCGCATCCAGTTAGTAAATCGGCTGATCTGCCATTAGACATGCGAGGTGTACATTTATTACTCATAGAAGACAACCCATTGACTCAGAAAATCAGTGGAGAAATGTTAACCCGAAGTGGGGCACAGGTAAACACCGTTGGTTCTGCGGCCGAAGCATTAGCAGCTCTACAAACTGGGCAACAATTTACAGCGGCGTTAGTGGATTTTGGTTTACCTGATATCGATGGAATCACCTTAGCTAAACAAATAGCGAAAGCCTATCCTACATTGGTTTTGATTGGTTTTAGTGCGCATGTGATTGATGAAACATTGCGCCAACGGACGAGTCAAGTTTTTCGCGGCATCATTCAAAAACCAGTACCAAGAGATAGGTTAAACCAGTTAATCGTTAAATATATTTCAGGCGGTGAGTATCCGTTGTCCGATTCTAGTGTTCAGGAAAAATTTGTAGATTTGCAACAGCTTATTAGTGATGCTGAATTAATGGGGCTCTCAAAAATTCGTGAATGGGTGAGTATTTTTAAACAACATTCTTTACCGTTAATCGGCCAAATTGATATCGCACGAGCAGAAAATAACACAGAACAAATAAAACGCCTTGCTCACCAGTTAAAAAGTAGTTGCGCTAGTTTGGGAATGCAAAGTGCAGTACAAAGCTGTGTATTATTAGAGCAGCAGCCAATGGCGGATACTCAACTGAAAAAGGATATACAGCAAGGCTTACAGGCTATTGAGCAATGGTTGAATAGAGCGCATTGATTTTTCAAATAGCCAGTAAGGTTCATTTAGCTGCTTTTTATCTGTTGAAGACCATGTTCAGGGCTAAGATTTAGCGCGCAACACGCAGGCCACCGCTCACACCTTGTGGGCTCCACAGTATTTGCCATAATTGGATATCTCGAGCTCTAAATGCACCAGCACAAGCATTTAAATAATAAGAAAACATGCGTTTGAAACGAGGTGTATAATTATGTTCGAGCTCAGGCCAAGCGGCTTGAAAGCGGGAATACCATGCCATGAGTGTATGGTCATAATCAGCACCAAAATTATGCCAATCCTCCATGACCAGTTTGCCTTCGCTGGCTTCACCAATATTTTGCACAGAAGGTAGGCAGCCATTTGGAAAAATATATTTATTAGTCCATGGGTCAACATTCACTTTATTTTGATTAGAACCAATGGTGTGAAGTAAAAACAAACCGTTAGCTTTTAGGTTGCGTTGAATAACATCAAAGTAAGTCGCATAATTTTTAGGGCCGACATGCTCAAACATACCGACAGAAACAATACGGTCAAATTGGTCGTTGAGATTCCGATAATCTTCTAATTTAATATCAACATCTAAGCCTGCGCAGCGAGCTTGAGCATATTTTTGTTGTTCAGCGGAAATAGTGACTCCTGTAACAGAAACCCCAAAATTTTTTGCTGCATAAGCAGCGAGCCCACCCCATCCACAGCCGATATCAAGTAATCGCATACCGGGTTTTAATTGCAGTTTTTCGCAGATTAAATTTAATTTTTGTTCTTGCGCGAGAGGAAGGTTTTCAGGAACCGCTTCTAAACCTTTCCAGTAGCCACAAGAATATTGCATATAAGGATCGAGCATCAGAGAAAATAAGTCATTTCCGAGGTCGTAATGCTCTTCTCCAACAATTCGAGCACGTTTTAGGGTTTGCAAATTGCGTACACGTGCGACAGCAATTTTCAATGTATCACTGAAATTATGAGGTATTTTTTTATCGAGTTTATGGCGTAAGACATATTGGAAAAATATATCTAAACGCTCGCAATCCCACCAACCATCCATATAACTTTCACCTAATCCTATTGAGCCATGTTGTAGCACTCGTTTAAAGAAATGGTGGTTGTGTACCTGGATATCGAAAGGGCGGGAGCCATTAATTTTAATGCCAGCTTCACTCAATAATTCAGTAGCAATGCGTTGCCAAGAGTCGATAGTGGTTTTTTGGTTAACGACTTGTTCAGTACTCATCTGATCTCCAATTTTTATCAAAGTGGGATTCAGAGAACTTTATTTGTGACGTATTCGTGGTACAGCAAAACAGGAATATTGACCACCGCTGCACGACAGTCAGTGTATTAGCGTTATTGTTGCTATAAATAAAGCTCAAATCCAGTTTCAGATAACTCTATAAAAAATATAAAACGTTCACATTGAATTTCAATAGAAATTGCACTTAACACTTAGAAATGGCACTTATAACCAAAAAAAGAGTTCTTATAAGACAATTATTTGCTTATCAAAGCTTTTCAAGCTCTTCAATGAGTATTGGAGTAAGTCTAGTATATAGAAATGACATTTGTGTGAAAAAATACGTTATTTGTTACTTTTTATCTGATTAAGATTGGTTTTTTGGGCTGGTTTTATTGAAATTAATGATGGGGCGTAGGCAAATGGCTCACCTATGATTATGGAGAGCCATTTAAGAATAAAAATTCAATGATTAGATTTTTGGAGAATATCCATAACGGATTGTTTCTGTTTGTTCTAAATGAATTTGTGTTACCGCAGGTTGGGTATTGGCGATCACTTGGCCATCACGAATAGAATAACGTACAGGAACTTGACGACGCACAGCATCGAAGCCATTTTCTGCAGGTAAAATCAATAAGCTAGCTCGGTTTCCTTCACTCACACCATAATCTTGCAAGTTCAATGTACGTGCGCTGTATTCACTAATCAGTTTCAGCCCATCATTGATTTGCTGGTAACCCATTAATTGGCAAACATGTAACCCCATATGCAGTACTTGCAGCATATTGGCGGTACCTAATGGGTACCATGGGTCAAATACATCGTCGTGACCGAAACAGACATTAATATCTGCAGCGAGCATCTCTTTAACACGGGTAATGCCTCGACGTTTAGGATAGGTATCAAAGCGGCCTTGTAAGTGAATGTTCACTAACGGGTTAGCGACAAAGTTAATTCCAGACATTTTTAGCAAGCGGAATAAACGGGAAGTATAAGCGCCATTGTATGAATGCATCGCGGTGGTATGGCTTGCCGTGACGCGAGAACTCATCCCTTGTGCATGCGCTAACGCTGCGACGGTTTCAACAAAACGAGATTGCTCATCATCAATTTCATCACAGTGGACATCAATCAAGCGGTCATACTTTTGTGCTAAAGCGAATGTTTTATGGAGTGATTCCACGCCATACTCACGAGTAAATTCAAAATGTGGAATAGCACCAACGACGTCGGCTCCGAGGCGTAACGCTTCCTCTAACAGGGCTTCGCCATTTGGATAAGACAAAATACCTTCTTGCGGGAAAGCTACAATTTGCACATCAACCCAAGGTGCGATTTCTTGTTTTACCTCTAACATCGCTTTCAGTGCGGTTAATGTCGGATCTGACACATCCACATGAGTACGAACATGTTGAATACCATTGGCAATTTGCCATTTAAGGGTTTGCCACGCTCGGTTTTTAACATCATCGTGGGTGAGCATCGCTTTACGCTCTGCCCAACGTTCGATGCCTTCAAAGAGTGTTCCTGATTGGTTCCAGCTTGGTTGCCCTGCGGTTTGAGTGGTATCCAAGTGAATATGTGGCTCAACGAAGGGAGCCGTAACTAATCCACCTTCACCATCTACGCTGTCTGGTAATACTTCACCTTGAGGTTGTGGAAGAATGGCTTGAATTTTTTGATTGTCGATATCGATACGCCACAGGCCATCACGTTCAGGTAAACGGACATTATGGATATGTTTGATAGTTTGGTTAAGCACGGGTCATCTCCGAATCAGTAGTATGGCGGCGATTTAATAATGGGTTAAGGATAGCGTAACATAATGCACCACCCAGTACGGCATTGACAGGAACAATGCCTGGTAACCAGTTACCTGCGATAACCCCAGCGGCAACGGCGATTAATGCACTGATGTTGACATCACGCATTTTACTGCGGTCAAAGGTTTCATAGCGGTGACGGTACATGAGGTAGTCTGCGATAATAATTCCGCCAATTGGGGGAATCGCCGCGGATAAGAATGTTAGCCAGCCAACAAAATTATTATATAACCACAGCGCACATAGTGTTCCGACCAGTCCATTGACAATGGATAAGGTTTTGCTGGATAACCCGGTGATATTGGCAAACCCTAAACCTGACGCATATAGGGCGTTATCATTAGTTGTCCAAATGTTTAAGCCTAAAACGATAATTGCGGGTAATAATAAACCTTGGGCAATCATCACATCAGAGATGTCTGCCATACCTAATGATGCCGCGCCAGCGGCTCCAAAGATAAACATCAATGAATTACCAAGGAAAAAAGCAATAATGGCGACAAGCACCGCAATCTTAGGTTTTCGTCCGAAACGCACAAAATCAGCGGTTAATGTTCCTGCACTCACAAAAGACCCCACTACCATGGCTAAGGCAAGGTTAAAATCGATAGGTTTCGCGGGAACGACAGCCTGCAATGCACTCATTCCACCCATATCAGTGATAGCAAGGTAGACGGAATAACTGCCGAGTATCGCAATGGCAGGAACTGCAACGATTGACAGTATAGTCAGAGCAGAAATGCCAAAAAAGACCGTAACGGTCATTAAGACCCCTGAAATACCAATCAACCAGTTGATATCCCAACCCGTGGCTTTGCCAACGGGAATGGCAAACATCGCAACACCGACGCCAAACCAGCCGACTTGTGTGCCACCTAATAGGAATGAGGGGAGCCATGAGCCTTTAATACCAAAGGAATAACGAGCAAGAAGGTGAGTAGTTAAGCCTGTTTTAGAACCAATAAAACCAAGAAATGCGGTGTAGACACCAAGAAGAAGATTACCGATAAGAACTGCGAGGAAGAAATCATGAAAATCAAGACCGGTACCGAGAGCGCCTCCGGTCCACATACTGGCGGAAAAGAACGTTAAACCTAGCATCACAAAGGTTAATGCTAGTCCGCCTTTCCGCGCAGATATGGGCACGGGGCCATGGCTATAATTTTTATCGTCAGGCACGATTGTCTCCAGTTATTTTTTTCAGGCCAAAAAAATCCGACGCATTTTATAGCCATCAAAATAAAAAGCAAACGTTTTCGTTGATAATTTAAAAGAATTAATGTGTTCAAAAATAATTTAATTTATGGAATTAAAAATAGGGAAAATAGATAACTGAAGGTCTAAATTACCTTATTTTTCAGCAACTCAATACATTCTTGTGCGCCACGTTTAAGCGCATGACCTTGCAAACATACTGCGTGAATAGGCAGCTTGAAGCCATTTGGGGTATTTTTAAATTCAAGGGGCTTTAGTGAGCCATCGTGCAATTTATCTTTAATAAGTGATAAAGGAAAATTTCCCCATCCCATACCACTCTCGACTAAACCGAGAGCCAAAGAAAAACTGTCTGTTTTCCAATAATTACTAGAAACTAGAATACGGATATCACTCAATTCACGCTGACGACTCGCAATAATTATTTGGCGGCTTTCAACAAGGTCTTCGATATAGAGCGACGTTTTATTTTGCAAAGAGGGATGTTTAGCCGAAATGGTGGCAATAATTGATTCTTCGCCAATGTAATGAAATTGCTCTTGGGAATTAACATTTAAACCACCAAAGACGATTGCGAGATGAATTTGTTGTTCATGTAATAAGGGTAAAAGATCATCTTGAGGCGCGGTAATCAGCTCAATATGCAGTAAAGGGTAACGCTGGCTTAAAATATGTAGAGCGTCAAAGAGTAAATTGGCATTAATACCTGCCGCAATACCAATAGTCAGAGTGCTTTCAACGCCTTGGGTCAATTCAAGAGAAAAAGTATTGAGCTGCGATAAATTAGCCACAATATGTCGTGCATAGGGGGCTAATGACAGTGCTTTTTCAGTGGGTTTAGGCTCTCTAGTGTGCCTATCAAATAGTTCAAATCCCAGTTCAGCTTCTAGATTAGCGACTGCCATACTGACCGCTGATGGCACACGTTTTAATGTCCTAGCTGCCGCAGAAAATGAGCCTTTATCTAACACGGTGAGAAAAATCGTTAGGTTATCGCTATTAAATGGCATCATTGACCTGTCAATAAAATTGATAGAAGCTGACTTTTATTATCATTGAATTATATTTATTTTACCACCTTGTTGATAATGATATTTTTGGAGGTGGGAAAATGCAGGGGATTAAACGTAAAATTATTTTTGTAACGGCTTATGAGGTTATTGGCTGGCTAATTTCAGCTTTAGCATTGGCTTTTCTTTCGGGTAATTCAGCAGAAACAACAGGTCCATTAGCTTTAGTCATAACAACTATTGCAGTGAGCTGGAACTTTATTTTTAATACCGCATTTGAGTATTGGGAATCAAAACAAAAATCACGCATTAGAACCTTTAGGCGCCGGTTCGTACACGCCATATTATTCCAATTAACGTTAGTGATTTTTTTAATTCCTTTAATTGCGTGGTGGTTATCAATTAGTCTTTTACAGGCGTTAATACTCGATTTCGCCTTAATTATTTTTATCCCAATTTATACTTTCTTTTTTAATTGGGCATTTGATAAGATTTTTGGATTGCCTAAATCTGCTTTGCCGCAAGAGAATAACGCCACATCATAAGAAAAGTAATGAAATTATCGTGTTTCCTTGCGTGCTAACGCTGTGCGGAAGGAAACACGAATCACACATATTATTTTAATAACCTAGCCTTAACGGATTTCCCTTTAATTTTCCCTTGCTGTAAATGCTTGCGAGCATGTTCGGCAACCTCGCGTTTGAGCGCCACATAGGCATGGGTCGGGTGGATCACAATCTTGCCAATATCGTCGCCATTGAGGCCAACTTCTCCGGTCAAGGCACCTAAAATGTCGCCGGGACGTATTTTGGCTTTTTTACCGCCATCAAGGCATAAGGTCACCATCGTCGCTTCTAATGGAGTGACTCGTAAACCTGTCGGTTCGGCTTGCCAATTAAGCTTCATGTTTAACATTTCTTCTAGAGCATTGGCTCGTTGAGCTTCTTCTGGTGCACATAAACTAATTGCTAAACCGCTTTCACCGGCACGTGCAGTTCGACCGATGCGGTGAACATGCACTTCAGGATCCCATGATAATTCATAGTTAATTACCATTTCGAGGGCTTTAATATCTAACCCGCGGGATGCGACATCCGTAGCCACTAATACACGGCTACTTCCATTAGCAAAACGCACAAGAGTTTGGTCACGCTCACGCTGTTCCATATCACCATGAAGCACTAGGACACTTTGTTTGCTTGCAGTTAAGGCATCATAAACAGCTTGGCAATCTTTTTTAGTATTACAGAAAACGACACAAGAAGCGGGTTGTTCACGGCTCAAGAGCTTTTGTAATAATGTAATTTTTTCGTGACGAGCAACTTCATAAAATTGCTGCTCAACTGCGGGAAGCTCATCAACGCTATTGATTTCAATGGCTTGTGGATTATTTTGAATTTGCTGGCTAATTCGTGCAATTTCATCTGGCCAAGTAGCTGAAAATAATAATGTTTGCCTATTAATTGGTGCGTAGTCAATGATGGTTTCAATATCTGGCATAAAGCCCATATCGAGCATTCGGTCTGCTTCGTCTAAAACCAATGTTTGCAAGGCATCAAGTTGAACGGTTTCACGATTTAGATGATCAAGTAAGCGCCCCGGTGTAGCAACAATGATATGTGCTGCATGAGCAAGGGAGTCGCGTTGTACGCTAAAAGGGACACCACCGCAGAGCGTTAAAATTTTGATATTAGGAATAGCGCGAGCTAAACGACGCAATTCATTGGCGACTTGATCTGCCAGTTCGCGAGTTGGGCATAAAACTAATGACTGAGTTTTAAATAACTTGGCATCAATATGTTGTAATAAGCCCAGACCAAAAGCAGCAGTTTTGCCGCTGCCAGTTTTAGCTTGTGCTCGAACGTCTTTACCCGCAAGGATCGGAGGAAGAGCGGCAGCTTGGATCTGCGTCATGTTGAGGTAGCCTAACTCTTGCAAGTTAGCGAGTTGTTCCGCAGAAAGCGCATTTAGGTCAGCAAATGAAGTCACAATACAATCTCAAATAGAATAAAAGGCATAATGGCGCTAATAATACTATTCCTACCTTATTCTGTCTGTTTTTAATTCGTTATTAATGTAGAACCTGCCTATCACTGATATAGTTCAAAATTAAATCACCAGGAAGTGATGAAATGGAAAATTTGCAACAGCGGTTGATAACACGAGGCGGGAAAAACACGTTTTTACTTTGTTTTGTATCAACAACCTTTAGCACCACTTAAAAGTGGTGCTAAAAAGATGGGTTATTCAATATTGATGTCTTAGATAGGACCTAAATTTGTCATTACTGCATATATTAGAGCGACAATAGAAATGGCTATCCATGTGAAGACTAATGGCCAAATAAATCTCACCCATTGTGTATAAGGAATTTTTGCCGTTGCAAGCACAGCCATTAAAATTCCAGATGTTGGGTTAATACAGTTAACAACACCTTCTCCAAGTAATACAGTTTGCACTGTCGTTTGGCGAGTGATTTCTAATAAATCGCCCATTGGCGTGAAAATAGGGACGAGCACTGCCGCTTCACCAGAACCTGATGAAATAAAGAAGTGCATAATTGCTGCGGTTGCGAACATGGAAAGGGCGGATAAAGTCTTCGGTAAACCGTCCATCATTGAAATAATGGCATTAACGATGGTATCCAAAATCATCCCATCAGATAATACGATAGCAATGGCACGAGCCATACCAACGATAAACGCGCCGCCTACCATTCCTGCACAACCTTTTAAGAAACCTGTTGCAATGGTATTAGGCGACATACGGTTTAAAATACCCACGCCAACGCCTAAGATAATAAACATTGCCATCATCTCTTTTTCTCCCCAGCCCCACTCAACGGCACCGAAAATAAATCCGATTAAGCAGAATGCGCTATAGGAAAGGGTAATGACATGCAAAGCTGAAATTTTAGAGGTTTGGTGTTCGTCAGTGTTAATTTCAATATCAGGTCGAACCATACCTTTGTTACGGCATTTTTTGGTATAAATCGTTAAAAATAAAATACCTGCGATAACAAATGCAATATAAATTGCCATTCTAAAACCGAGACCGGATAACAACGGGACATCGGCTAAACCTTGAGATAGGCCAACCGTCATTGGTGCCATGATTGAGGCGTTAAAGCCCGAATAAGCGGCGACATAGACTAAAGCGGCACCAAATTTATCGTCCATTCCCACGGATTTAGCAACTAAAAGGCCGATAGGAACAAATGCAATAATTGAGTTAACGACAATTCCAGTTGTTCCTAAAATAGAAAAAACAACAAAGAATATACTGATTAGTAAAAAGTCATTAAGTCTTTTACTGCGCGAGATATTATTGAGTACTTTTTTGATAGCCCCAGTTTCTTCGAGAAGATGTAATGCTCCTCCAGTGAAAATGATCAAAAAGATAATAGGAGCAGCTTTGATTAGACCATCGGCAATTGAGGTGAAAATTTGCCCTGGCAAAATACCGTGTTGTTCAGGTAAGCGCTCATAACTACCGGGAATGGTATAAGAACTAGATACTTTTGTTTCTATACCATCTTTTACCATGGTGATGACTTTTGTTTCTGATGCATATTGCCCCGCAGGAACGATCCACGTCGCAATGCCTGCCAATACTAAGATAAAAAACAAAAGCACATAAGGGTTTAAGCCTTCAGAACGTTTTTTAGGTGGTGTTGTTGTGTTTGTTGACATCGTTGTCATAGAGTTTCCTATTGGATTATTTTTTATTGTGTAATACGTTGTAATATATTGAAAAATAGTTGAGCGCGCTCTGTAAGTGACGGTATTTCTAAATATTCTTTATCACTGTGCTGGTAACCACCAATCGGGCCTAACCCATCGACAGTGGCAGTCCCGACACCCGCAGTAAAAGAGGCATCAGAGCCGCCGCCAGTGGAAACATCGAGTAAATCAATGTTTAGTTGGGCTGCTTCTTCTTTAATGATGTTGATAAGAACGGTGCTTTCATCCGTTTTAGCCATAGGTGGGCGATTAATTCCGCCGGTTAAGGTGAGTTTGATACCGTCTAATACTGGTGTACTACACACTTCCCTGACTTTTTTATCGATTTCAATACCCTGTTCTTCAGACGAGATACGAACATCGATTTCTGCTCTGGCATTCGGTGCGATAGTATTAACGGAGGTTCCGCCAGAAATTAGACCAACGTTAACGGATAGGCCTTTATCATGAGCAGAGAGTGCGTGTAGGCTTTGAATTTTATATGATAGTTCCTGAATTGCACTGATACCTGCTTCAGGTGCGATACCTGAATGTGAGGCTTTCCCTTCAATATTTAACACATAAGTCCCAACACCACGGCGAGCACTCACTATCGCGCCATTAGCACGCGCAGGCTCCATCACAAGTGCGTAGCGTTTTCCTAAGGCACATTGTTCGATGATACCGCGAGATGAAATAGAACCGATTTCTTCATCACAATTGAGGAGAATCTCAATATTTTTGTAGCGAATGTCTTGATTATCATGAAGTTGCTTCATGACTTGATATACCATGACATGACTGCCTTTCATATCAATTACACCAGGGCCATAAGCGCGGTCACCTTCAATGCTAAAAGGACGTTCAGCAACGGTACCTTTAGGAAAAACGGTATCTAAATGCAATAAAATTAATATATCAGCCTTTGTTGATGGGTGATAAATTCGATAATTATTGCCGAGTGATTCATTTTCAATGATTTCGACGTCGAACCCCATTTCGCGATATTTTTCACACCAGACAGCAGCGTGGTTATCTACACCTTCTTTGTCATAAGAACCTGATTCAATATTGACTACTTGTTTAAGTAGCGCAAGCATACTGGCTTCATGCACTGAAAAGTTATTATTCATAATTGTTTCCTTATATTGTCTCTACTACAAAATTAAGTTGTTTTTATTGTGGTAAATTTAATTTTAGGTAATATAAAAACAGAGTTTATATTAAGTTAAATTTATATAATTCAGATTTTCGCTAAATAAAACGTGGCTTTTATTAAGGATAAAAACAAAAGATAAAATTCAAATTTACTAATAACAATTGTGTTTTTTTTTGATTCTCACCGTTTGTATTGTGGAAAACTAATGCCTCAATCTTTTATGCTCAAGCGAGTTATACCACAGTTAAGGATATAACAAATATCGATGCTTGATGCTTGAATCATAGGCATTTTTTGACTGTATCATAATAAATAATTTGTATACAAGATGATTCTTCACTAAAAAATTAAACCTATATAGAGAGTAATTTTACGAAGATATGTAATATGGAATACATTACTGAATTCGTTCGAGCAAATTTGAATTTATAATGAATAGTTCTGCACTAGGCTAAATTGAGATTCTTTAAGAAAAAGTGATTAGAATAATTTATAAAATATATAGTGGTCATGCGTTTTTCTAATAATTTAAATAGCGATAGCATTTTATTTATCATAGTTTGTAATAGTTTATTGTGCTTTTTTTGAACAAAAAAATTGGGGTAATTAAATTAAAAATAACTCAGTTAAATTTAGTCTCTGTGTTTTCCTTATCTTATAAATAGCCCTTATTGCTTGATAATCATTCTTTTACGTGTTGATTTGTATTTTTATTAATCGACTTCTTCTCGCTTTTAAGTGATATAGCTCATTACAAGAAATAAGGTGCAAGAGAATAACTTTCTCTTATATGTCTATTATGCAGTATGAGAAGAGAAAAAATAGGTATGAATACTAGGGTTTATGTTAAATTAACGACAAAATACCTACTAAATAATTACATTGGCTGATGATATATTTAACTTTAATAAAACATTTATTGTTTTGTTTTAGTGGGTTATGCGTTTTTTGTAGATTGCTTGGTTGTGGAAGATAAATAAAATAATAATATTGTGACGGCTCGCTCATTTATGGGGAACGCATCAACATTATGAATTAAAAGGAAATTAATTCTTTAATAGAAAATTTTTCTCTTAATTTGAATAAAGACACCAATTTTTAGAAAAAATTTTCTATTTCCCTATGGCATATTCTTTTTAGCAACAAATATAAAGATATCACTTTTATTTTACTATATTGGGTTTTAGATTATGACTAAGAATATTGCTACAATTTTAATTCATGGTGGAAAGCAGCAAGATACTGTTAATCATGCTATTTTCCCTGCTATAACAACAGCCAGTACTTTTGTTCAGCAAAGTTTAACAGAGCATGGTGAATATTGTTACTCACGTTGCAGCAACCCAACGCGTTATGCATATGAAACCTTATTAGCAGAAATTGAAGGTGGAAGCTATGCAACAGCAACCGCATCCGGTGTGGCTGCTTCAAGTTTAGTCTTAAATTTATTACCAAAAGACTCCCATATTATTGCGATGAAAGGTGTTTATGGTGGAACATTTCGGTTATTTGAACGAGTTTCAACCATTAATAGCGGTCATCAAATAGATTATGTAGATTTGAATAACCTTGATGAAGTTAAAACAAAAATAAAAGACAACACACGCTTAATTTGGATTGAAAGCCCAACTAATCCATTATTAGAGTTAGTTGACATCAATGCGATTTGTTCACTTGCAAAAAAACATAATATTTTAACTTGTGTTGATAATACATTTGCAACAGCTTGGAACCAAAAGCCGTTAGAATTAGGTGCTGATTTAGTGATGTTATCGGCAAGTAAATATATTGGCGGTCATTCCGATTTAATTGGTGGTGCTGTGATCACCCAAAGAGAAGACTTAGCCAGCCGCCTTGATTTTCTAAAAACGACTTTAGGAGCAATTGCTTCTCCTTTTGACGCCTACCTTGCTTTACGTGGATTAAAAACATTAGCGTTACGTATGGCGGCACAATGCAGCAATGCAGCGCAAGTGGCTAACTATTTATCTACGCACCCGAAAGTGGAACAGGTTTATTACCCAGAATTAGCTTCACATCCACAATATGAATTATGTAAAAAGCAAATGCGTACAGGTGGAGCAGTTGTGACAATTAAATTAAAAGGGAATATTGAAGATACTAAAACGTTTTTATCTAAAGTTAATTACTTTGTATTAGCCGAATCATTGGGTGGTGTTGAAAGCATGGTAAACCATTCTGCCACGATGTCACATGGGTCGATGACAAAAGAAGAAAGGGAAAGTATCCATGTATATGACACCACATTACGTTTATCTGTAGGTATTGAAGATATCACTGACTTATTAAATGATTTAGAAAACGCACTATCTTAATTTATTAAAATCAAAATAAAATATAATAAGAGAGCATCTAATGAATGATTATGGAATTTGGACCATCGTCACGCCAATGGTGACGATACTTTTAGCCATTTTTACACGACAAGTTATATTATCATTATTGCTGGGGATACTAGTTGGTTTTACCGTTATATATGATCACAATATACTATTGGGTATAAACGGAACACTCGATGGTATTATTAATACGTTTGCATCACCGGGAAATACAAAAACAATTTTATTTATGGTAATGATTGGCGGTATTATGCGGCTAGTCGTTGTTACTGGCGGTGTGCGCTCATTGGTTAAATTATTAACAAATAAAACAAAGTTAATTAAAAATAAAAAAGCTGTTCAATTAATGGCGATGATTATTACGTCATTAATTTTTATTGAAAGCTCGATTAACCAATTAATTGCTGGAGCATCAACAAAAACATTAGCGAAGAAGTACGGTGTTTCGCCAGAAAAAATGTCCTATATTGTACAAACTTCCTGCGTATCAGTTTGTTCATCAGCCATGATTAACGGCTGGGGAGCGGCGATGATGGGTGTTATTGGTGTACAAATATCTAAAG
This sequence comes from Providencia sp. PROV141, assembly GCF_028481645.1. Taxonomy (NCBI): domain Bacteria; kingdom Pseudomonadati; phylum Pseudomonadota; class Gammaproteobacteria; order Enterobacterales; family Morganellaceae; genus Providencia; species Providencia sp. PROV141. The sequence continues at coordinate 56,471 of NZ_JAMPPR010000017.1, forward strand.
GTTTAATTACTGGAGAGCCATTTGAAATTTTAGCTGGCTCAATGGTATTTAATATCATGGCGTGGTTTTCTCTAGCTTCAGTATTATTTTATATTTTCTCCAATGTTTCTTGGGGACCAATGAAAAAAGCGGATTTACGCGCAGAGCAGCAAGCTTTAACTTTATTGTCTGCAGAAGAAACTGAGCAGGATGATGAAGATATTATTGAGCATCCTAATTGCCATACCTCTCTTAACTTTTTTATTCCAATTTTATCAACCGTATTAATGGTACCTATTGCGCTTTATATCACTGGTAATGGTGATTTTAGTAAAGGTAGTGGCTCAACATCGGTATATTGGGGAGTCATGTTTGGAACTTTAGTCTCTTTTGTGTGGTTCTTAGCGCGCCGAGTACTCAATATTGAGACTTTCTTTAAAGAGTTATACATCGGCTATGCCAGCATGGTAAAAATTAGCTCAGTGATGATCCTCGCTTTTTTAATGGGAACCGTTTCTTCAGATTTAAACACTGGTGCTTATATAGCTGAAATTACCTCTGGTGTCATTTCACCTGCTTTCTCAATCGGCTTTATCTTTTTAATTAGTGCGGTGATGTCATTAGCAACAGGAACATCGTGGGGGACATTTGCCATTATGATCCCAATCGGTGTGCAATTAGGGCTTTCAGTCGGAATGCCTGTTGAATATATGATAGGTGCAGCAATTGCAGGTTCAATTTATGGGGATATGACATCACCCATTTCCAGTGATGCGATTGTGGCCTCTATGGCAACAGATTGTGACCATATTGAGCATATTCGTACTCAAATGCCTTATGCCACGGTGACTGCCGCTTTTGCGCTGATGGTTTATCTCTATTTAGGTTTCACATATTAATAGGGTGAATAATATAATGAATATTAGACAACGATTAGCTGCAATAAATAAAATAGATCTACTTCAAAGGCCAACACCGTTAGCAAAATTAAATAATCTTTCCGGATATTTAGGCCGTGATATTTATATTAAGCGTGATGATATGACCCCCCTAGCGATGGGGGGAAATAAGCTGCGTAAATTGGAATATATCATTGCAGATGCGACACAAAAAAAGGCTAAGGTGATTGTGACGGCAGGGGCTATTCAATCAAACCATGTTCGCCAAACAGCTGCAATAGCGTCAATGTATGGTCTGGAATGTGTCGCATTATTAGAAAACCCATTACAAAGTTTGAATTCATTATTTTTAAAAAATGGCAATAAACAACTGACAGATTTATTTAATGCTCGCTGTTATTTTTGTGATGAGTTAACCGACCCAAACTCACAAATGCAAGCGTTAGTTGAATCCCTTGGTTTGCAAAATGCTTATATTGTCCCTATCGGCGGTTCTAATGCTTTAGGGTCATTAGGTTATGTTAATTGTGCATTAGAAGTTGCCGAGCAGACTCCTAAAGATATTGAATTTGCCGCAGTTATTGTTGCTTCTGGTAGCGCAGGAACGCATGCAGGGCTAGCTATGGGATTACAATCGGTATTTCCTCAAACACCAGTGATTGGTGTTACCGTTTCAAGAACAGTTGCGCAGCAACAACCTAAGGTAGAAACCTTACAGCAGGAAATTGGTGAATTATTAAACCTGACAGATTTTCCTAAAGTGAATCTGTGGGATCAGTATTTTTCACCTTGCTATGGTCAGCCGAATAACAAGGGCCAACAAGCCATTGAGCTATTAGCTCAAAAAGAAGGAATACTACTTGACCCTGTGTATACCGGTAAAGCCATGGCGGGTTTAGTTGATCATATTTTAAAAGAAAGTATTGATGGCAATCAGCCATTACTTTTTATTCATACTGGCGGAGCACCCGCTATTTTTGCTTATTCTGAAATCAATGTAGCAACGATTAAATAGACTTTTGATAATGCGATTTACATATGAAAATTAATACCAAGGTTATTCATGGTTACCCCATGACAGATAAATATACCGGAAGTTCTTCTATTCCGTTATATCAATCATCCACATTTTCACAAGCCAATATTGAGGAAAGTTACGACCATATTTATTCTCGTTTTTCCAATCCAACGAGAGATGCATTAAGTGAGGCAATTTGCGCGATTGAAAACGCGAAATTTGCTGAGATTTTCTCCTCAGGAATGGCAGCAATAAGCGCAGTATTACTTAATTTTAGCCAGGGTGACCATATTGTTGCCTGCAAAAATATTTACGGTGGTTCTTTCCAGTTAATGACTGAATTTCTGCCTCGTTATGGCATTTCAGTGACATTTGTTGATGCGACTAATCCAATGAACTATCAGCAAGCAATCAGGGAGAATACCAAAGCGTTTTATATTGAAACGCCATCTAACCCTACATTACAAGTGACTGATTTAAAATCTGTTATTGAAATTGCGCAACAGCATAATATTATTACCATCTGTGACAATACCTTTATGACGCCATTGTTATCAGATGTTATCTCTCTTGGAATTGATTTTTCTATTAATAGCGCGACTAAATTTATAAATGGTCATAGTGATGTGATCTTGGGGACAGTAGCAACGAATAATTCAGAATATGCAAGGTGGTTACATAAGTCTGCGGTGGCTATTGGCAGTATTGCGGCCCCATTTGATAGCTGGCTGACGATGCGTGGTTTAAAATCAATGGCAATGCGGGTTGAACGAGCTAGTGAAAATGCGCAAAAGCTTGCAGAATATCTGAATGAGCACCCAAAAGTACAACACGTTTTTTATCCGGGGTTAGCTTCACACCCAAACCATATGATCCATATGCAACAGTCTAAAAATGGCGGAATGGTGGTTTCCTTTGATTTGGGTAGCTATGAAAATGTAAAACAATTTTTAGAGGCGATTCGTATTCCACTCGTTGCGGTCAGCTTAGGGGGAATTGAATCAATTATTTCCTACCCTAAAATGATGTCCCATGCGTGTATCCCTGAAGAGGAAAGATTACTGCAAGGTGTAACGGATGGGTTATTGCGGTTCTCATTGGGCTGTGAAGATATAGATGACTTACTCACTGATGCCGATTTTGCTTTATCGCAGGTACAGTAATTAGGCCATTAGTAACGCATTTTTACTTCTGAGTGATACCTACCACACGCCTAAAAAACGCCCATAATATTTTAAGCCCTCTAAATAGTCAGATTATTTAGAGGGCTTTTACTTCACAAAATGCTTATTTGAACGATATAAAACTAAAGACAAAGCTCTTTATTTGCTGGATTTAATTGAGCAGTTTGTTGGATATGTTTTAAAGTTTCTGTCGCCAGCAGCGCAGTGGCTTCATAAAAAGCATTTCCGCTTTGCAATTGCATTTTCTCTAAATAACGATATACCCAAGGTAAAAAATGTATTTCTAGTAATTCACGTAACAGTTCTGGTTTATTTTCAATCACCCAGGCAGTGAGAAGAAATATTAGCCCCACATGATCTTCGGGTTCTTTTTGATTTAATTCAATATTGATTTGGTTATTACGAAGCCATGCTCTTAATTCAAGTGTCGAAATACCAAAAATAACATTTTCTTTATCAAGATAAACAGAACCCCAAGGTGGTGCAGGTAATGCATAAGGGCCAATAAATAAGCGCTGGTAGGCTTCTTGTAAAGTTTCTGATTCAGAAAGACTATCTTGAAAAAGTTTATCAATACGTTGGCAATCATAATCCTGTGTGAATGGCCATTCAGCTAACCATTCGCTCGTCGTAAATAAATCAATTAGCTTATTTACACGTGCATCGGAAGGGTCATAATAAAATAATGCCCCCAAAGTTTGCGCGCAAAGCGAAAAATCTGCCAATAATTTTTGTTCCATATTTGTCCACTTGCTATGTTGATGATGACGCTTTGGTGCGATCGTAGCGAAACATGCGATTGTTGTCGATGATAAGAAGGTAATTAGTCTCCTTATCATCGTAAAAACAATGGAATAGTCGTTATCCGGCGATAGCCATACCTACAGTCATATGTAGCCCGTAGAAAATGCCTCTACCAATTAATTCACCAAAAATTACCAATAATACGGCGACTAATAGCCCGATAATTGGAGGGTTTTTCATTTTAACATGTGGGTAAATCCAGAAAGCTAGCCCTAATGTTAAGCAAACAGTACGCCATCCCATCAGTGAGGCATAATCTGGAACAAGCTCAGATGCTTTTTGTACTGAACTTTGGATGGAGCCTAATTCAAACCCCTGTGCTGTCACCAAGATACTACTCGCAATCACTGCAACAATACTGATTAATGTAAAGAAGCGGACGTTATTGATATCATAGCTTGCTATGCGCAATAAAAATGCAGCAAGAACAGGACCTGCAATAAAGCTGGTTAGGATAAATTGCAAACTACCATAGTGATTAAACCAAGTTGGGACGGTATCAATTTGGTAAACGCGAGATATGGCATAAATAAATATTGCCGCACAAATAATTGTGACAATTAACCAAATAGTACCGACAGACTTGGGCATCTTCTTCAATAATGACAGTAACCAATATATCCCACCTAAGGCAAAGAATATTGAGCCACTGACTATTTCGTTACTCAGAGCCGAATGACCAACACGTATCATTGAATTGAAGGCACGCATCGGCGAGCCCATATGCAGCATGGAGAGTAAAAAGCCAATTCCCATTAACGCCCATAAACCAAACATGCTCATCACTATTTTATGATGCTGCTCTTGCAAGGGTTTCATTAACAATACCAGAGCCATGAGAATAAATGCACCGGCAACGCTTTGACCTATAACGGTGAAGAAGATTAACGGATATTCATGTAAGCCTGCGCCCATTTTAAACTTCCTCCGGATTCGCTAAATAACCTGTGGTGTCACCAACAGGGCGGCAATTTGCATTGAGATTTAACACAATATTGGGTTTGGTATAGTGTGCTGCGGGTAGAGGTGCTATCTCATTGATTGTGCCGTATTTTGCACGTAGCTCTTCAATGGGCCCAAAATCTAATGCACGTAGCGGGCAAGACTCAACACAAATGGGTTTTTTGCCTTCAGCCACACGTTCATAGCAGCCATCACATTTAGTCATATGCCCTTTAACTGCATCAAACTGAGGTGCACTATAAGGGCATGCCATATGGCAATAACGGCAACCAATACAAACACTTTCATCGACAACGACAAAGCCATCCTCACGTTTGTGCATCGCGCCACTTGGGCAAACTTTAACGCAAGCAGGGTCCTCACAATGGTTGCATGAAATGGAAAGATAATAAGAAAATACATTTTGATGCCATGCGCCATCTTGCTCTGTCCAGTCACCGCCTGCATATTCATAAATACGACGGAAATGAACATCAGCGGATAAGTTTTTAAAATCTTTACAGGCGAGTTCGCACGTTTTGCAGCCCGTACAGCGTTGTGTATCAATATAAAAACCATATTGTTGTGACATACCGGGCTCCTTATAGTTTTGCAATTTCAACTAAGTTAGTATGCTGAGGGTTTCCCTTAGCAAGCGGTGAAGGGCGTTGAGTCGTGAGGACATTAATACACCCGCCTTGGTCTACTTTTTTGCCAAACATATCGGCATCTAACCAAGCCCCTTGGCCCATAGCAGTCACGCCTGGCATGATCCGTGGTGTCACTTTTGCTGGAATATGAACTTCTCCTCGATCATTGAAAACCTTGACCATATCACCCTGTTTAATACCACGCGTTTTGGCATCTATAGGGTTAATCCATATTTCTTGGCGACAAGCTTGTTTTAAGATATCAATGTTGCCATAACTTGAGTGTGTTCTGGCTTTATAGTGAAACCCTGTCATTTGTAATGGGTATTTTTTATTAAGACTATCGGTATGGCTTTCAAAGCCTTCGGTATAGATTGGCAACGGGTCAATTACATCATCTGGTGCTAATTGCCATGTTTTCGCTATTTCAGCTAGGCTTTCTGAGTAAACCTCTATTTTTCCGGAAGGCGTTTTCAGTGGATTAGCTTGAGGGTTATCTCGGAAATCTTTAAATCCAATGACATGCTCATCAGGGCATTTGTGCTTGAAAATACCCACAGTTTTCATTTCTTCATAAGTTGGCATATCAGGGAAGCGTTCGCGGCTTTTTTCACATAAATATTTAATCCATTCGTGTTGAGTGCGGCCTTCGGTAAATTTCTGTTCGACATCAGGGCCTAAGCGTTTAGCTATTTCTGACAAAATTTCATAGATAGGCTTACGCTCAAATTTAGCACTAGTGGCTGGTTGGCCTAAGATCATGTACGACATGTTTCCTGCGGACTCACTAGGAATAAGATCTTCTTGTTCGGTAGGCATTAAATCAGGTAGTAAAATATCGCAATATTTTGCAGAGGCCGTCATGAAGTGGTCGATGCCGACAATCATTTCGCATTTGCTGTCATCTTGTAAAATTTCATGAGTGCGAGAGATATCACTATGCTGATTTATCAATGTATTACTGGCATAGCACCATAAAAATTTAATGGGAACATCTAGTTTATCTTTCCCTTTGATACCATCATGAATGGCTGTCATTTCAGTTCCGCGTTCGATAGCATCAGTCCATGTGAAAACAGAAATCTGAGTTTTTACAGGGTTATCGAGCATCGGGAACCATTCAACACCGGAATCATAAGTACCTTCACGACAGCCTGAATTTCCCCCACTAATGCCAACATTACCAGTAATAATGGCTAACATGGCAATTGCTCGAACGGTTTGCTCACCATTTGAATGACGTTGAGGACCCCAACCTTGAACAATATAAGCGGGTTTTGCTTGGCCTATTTCACGGGCTAACTTAATGATTTTATCTGCTGGGATACCTGTAATTTTAGCGGCCCACTGTGGTGTTTTAGCAATACCATCAGAACCTTGGCCTAAAATATACGCTTTATAGTGACCATTTTGAGGGGCAGAAGCTGGTAAGGTTTTTTCGTCATAGCCGATACAGTATTTATCAACAAACTCTTGGTCGACCATATCCTCAGTAATAATCACGTAAGCCAATGCGGCAGCGAGTGCACCATCAGTACCAGGACGAATAGGTAACCATTCATCTTCTCTACCAGAAGCAGTGTCATTATAGCGGGGGTCAATGACTATCATGCGCGCATTTGAACGTTCGCGCGCTTGTTCGACATAATAAGTGACACCTCCGCCACTCATACGAGTTTCGGCAGGGTTATTACCAAACATCACAACGAGCTTTGTATTTGCAATATCATCGGGACTATTTGCTTCTTGGGAGCCGTATAGGTAATTCATACCTGCACGAATTTGTGCAGTACTATAACTGCCGTAGCGGCTCAGGAAACCACCACATGAATTCATTAAGCGATAAGGAACATTTGAATTGGTGATATTACCGCCATCAACGCCAGTACCATAGAGAACATGTACAGCTTCATTGCCGTAATTTTGCAATATATCGCGCAAACTATTACCAACGGTATCTAGGGCTTCTTCCCATGAAATTCGGACAAACTTGCCTTCACCACGTTTACCTACACGTTTCATTGGGTATTTCAATCTGTCCGGGTGATTCATTCTTCTGCGGATTGAACGACCACGCAGGCAGGCTCTGACTTGATGATCACCATATTCATCTTTCCCTGTCGTATCTGATTCAACCCAATATACCTCATCGTCACGCACATGGAGGCGTAATAGGCAACGGCTACCACAGTTAACGGTACATGAACTCCAAACGGCTTTTTCTTCAGGGGATGTTGAGTTTTGAGTGGTATCGATTGCTTTTGCATTAAAAGGAAGTGATAAACCGCCAACTGCAGCAAATAAACCGCCAGCAGCGCCAGATTTCACGACATTGCGCCTTGAGATAGGGCTATTTAATAATTTATTTTTTGTATTCATTGATATTAGCCTTTATGACCATATTAAATATAGTGTTATTCAAGGGCTATCTTACTCTGTCATATTTAGTTTTTTTTGCGCCATATCAATTAAGTTATATTTGCAAAACTGGTAACTTTTTTATAATAAATAAATATTAACGATAATTAATATCATTATAACATTATGAATAAAAAAGAAATTTTCTTTTTTTTTGTTCATGGTTGAAAATTTAGAAATGTTAATATTGCGTTTTGTAGAGAAAATATTTCTCTCGGTGGTGATTTTTCGGAAATTAAGGAGAAGACTTTTAGTCGTATAGTTGGAAAATAATAATATATTTCTCTAGAACTATTCATTGCTCTGAAAAATCAATGAAATTTATTATTATTTTGGGGAATGAAACATAAATACAGAATAACTAACTAAAAAGTGAATATCTAATATCCAATTAAGGTGTGATTTTTTATTGAAAATAATTGTTATTATTAATGGTGGTTAATTAAATTCAATATTGAGAGTGATAGATTGAGCAAAACCTGCTGGTGGCTTACCGACAGAGCGGCTTTTTTGTACTGCAAGTAAAGCGGCTTGATCTAATAAATCATTTCCTGAACTGCTTGCTAAACGAATTAAGCTAATTTCTCCGGTTTGGCTTAATTGAAATTGAATAGTCGCGATACCACGGTTTTTCATTTTTTTCGCGCGGCGAGGGTATTGTTTATTTCGCTCAACTTCTTGGCGCAGTTTTTCTCGATAGGCATTAATTAATTGGCTATTAGTGTCACTAGTCGCATGTTGGTTTTTGGGGCCTTTAATTCCTGCCGATGGAGAAGAAACAAGGTCACCGGTTTTTTGTTGTTGTGCGATCGGCAAATCATTTTTAATTTCGGAGTCAGCTTGTTTGCGGGTGTTTTCAGTTCTTTTAGTGAGTTCTTTGGGTTTTACAGGTTCTTTTTGTGTTTTGATCACCTTTTTTTGCTTTTTAGGTACAACAATGGCGGCATTTTCAATAATTGGGCTGGGCTCTATTTTTACCTCACTAGGGAGTTCTATAGGTTGAGGGAGCTCTTCAGGTTCTGCAACGTTGACCGCTTGAGTCAATGCGATCGATATAATCGGCGCATCGTGTTGTGCTTGGTTTTTTAAGGATAATGATTGAGCCGTAACATAGGTTAAGTACCCAATAACAAGAATATGCAGTGTTATGGATAGCGTAAAAGTGATTAATTTCCGACTCATCATAAGACCTCAATATTCTTTCTCGTTGAACCTAAAGAGGATAGATCAAAACAGGTACTAAGTAGTTATGCTTGAGTTATAACTCATAAGATAAAATAACGATTCGAATTATATGTTAATAATTATCAATTGCAAATGATAGTTATTATCAACTTTAATGGGTGTATATAATTAGGATTTAATGCTTTGATTTTTAATGAAATATTTCTTTAGATAAAAAAGACTTAGTGAGTCACCAAGTCTTAATAAGATTAATTGTGTGATAAATCAGTTAAATATCCTTCTCTATTTTATTATTTTGTCTGGCTCCTGATTAAGTGTTGTTGTACAGCGTATTTGATAGAAGGGGATTGGTTGTTTTCGGTAAAACTCAACGCGACTGCGGCTTTTTCATGTTCATCCATTGCTAAAAAACTTTTGCTAATACCATTAACTTTATCTGTTGCTAAATTACCAGCTTTTAGATGTGAATTAATGGCTGCTTGGTTCGCTGCGGACATATTATTTTCATTAAAACTTAATGCAGTAACTGCCTTTTCATGCGAATTCATCTGTGCAAAAGATTTCGTAATACCTTGGATGCCATTAGGCGATAAATTAGCGGCTTTTGCATGGTTAGCAATAGCGATTTGGTTTGCGTAAGCGGTATTATTTTCAATAAAACTGAGTGAAATAATGGCATTTTTATGGGTGGTTACGTCTGCTTGAGCACTTAAACTAAATACCAGAAAAAGTGCAGAAGAAATAAATAATTTGTTCATCGGAATACCTTTAAATAACATTGCCTAAATTTTGGACAAAATAATGGATAACTTTATATAAATAAGTTTTAAAAATAGAAGTAATCTAATATTTAACTTCCATTTACTGCACTCGAACTTAGGTTTGTTATTGATAGATAAACGTATCTAAGTAGTATTTTTATAAAGTTATCGTAGAACTCATCATTACGATGCCGTAAATATAGGTGATCATGCACAGTGATGAAATTGATATCTATGCATATGATGAGTGCATAAAACGCATTCATCATTTTGTAAAAAAGGAGGGAATTATTTCGTCGTAGTTATCGTATATATAAATAACACCGCATAGATAAGCTACACGGTGTTTGGATATTTAATTAAAATTAAGAGCGCTTAACCGCTGTTTCTGAGACGCGTATTGTATTTTCTTTATTCGCAAACCAACGCTCACGTAAGATGTCATATCCAAGATTAAACGCATAAGTATAAAATAAGAAAAAGGCAAAAAAGCCGATTTCAAGTAAGAATGCATCTAAGAATGTCATTTTAAGTAAAAACGCCAGCATTGGTACACCCATGATCACAAAGCTCAACTCAAATCCAACGGCGTGAAAAATGCGTACTCTGGCTGGGCGAGGCCCCTTAGATAAGGGCCAATAACGGTCAAAAACCATGTTATAAAATAAGTTTAATAGCATTGCCAGTGTCGATAAGACAATAGCGACTGTTCCCATTTGGAAAATTGAGCGTCCTAAAAGCCACGCACTGACCGGTGCAGTTATCGCGATCGCGATGACTTCAAATGAAACCGCATGAAAAATTCGTTCAGTTAATGTTTTTGTATACCTGCTCATAACTACCTCAAAGATATGAAAAATTATTTTTTGGGTAAAAATCGGGTGCAATTATTTGCTTTTTTTTATATATATACAAAATGGCAGCCATCGGAAAAAGCGATACCTCATGAATTATTCTATAGAAACATTGCGTACCTTTGTGGAGGCAGCATCCCTGAAGTCATTCTCTGCTGCGGCTCGTAAATTAAATAAAAGCCAATCAACTGTGAGTACGACAATCAGTGGGTTTGAAGATGACTTGGGTTTTTCGTTATTCGATAGGCAGGGACGTGAATCAACATTAACTTTTGCAGGTAGAAAAGTGTTAAGTTTAGTTGAGGATATTTTATCAGCAGATGAGCGTCTTCAAGCACTTCGAGTTGAACTGCTTCCAGATATTGAACCAAGATTAAGCTGCGCTTTTTCAGATATTTATCAGCCCCCTCATGCTGAACATATTGTAACGACATTAGATAGACAATTTCCGCATCTTGAGTTCGAGTTTTTAATTGCAGAAAATAATGCGGTTATTGAAATGATCCAAAACCAGCATGCTCATGTTGGTATGATGGAATCACGAACAGAATATCCTGCAGATATTTCTTTTTCCCGTTTACCTATTCAAGGTGAATTAGGTTTATATGTATTAAATAGCCATCCATTAGCTAAAGAGAAAAAAATTACTTATCAGCATTTAACAATGACTCGCCAACTACGGCTAAGCAGTAGTAGCCAAATTATTATTAATAGTGAAAAGAACTGGTTTGCGCCTAATTATTTACTATTATTAGAAATGGCAGAACAAGGTGCTGGATGGGCAATATTACCGACATGGTTAGTTAAGCAATTCGGCCATAACCGTTTAATGAGTATTAATTATGATTTATGGCCACGTAAAATTGATGTGGATTTAGTTTGGTCTAAGAATAATCCACCGGGAAAAGCAGGTTACTGGCTGATTAATAAATTACTTAATAGCTAAATTTAAGGAGATTAATTTTAAAATCAATGTGTTTGCACTATATTTTATTTTGTAAAACAGTCTATATTAAATGTAATAAGATATTATCTTGTAAATAAACGTAATATAATTTTTAAAGTTGGCTTTATATCGCTAATCTGAACTTAATCAAATTGTTGTTTGAGTTAATTTATTAGAGGATAAAAATGAAAAAATTATTAGTACCTACACTCTTTGCTGTTGTATCTACTATGTCATTTGCTGTTAATGCAGCGACAACTCCAGCAGCAAGCCAATCACAGAAGGCAGAACATAAATTAAATGCTTACGAAGAAATTATGGTAGGCAAAGTCTGGGTAACGACAGAAGCTTTAGATCAAGATAAAAAAGAAGTTAGCGCAGAAGATAAGCAAGTTGCAAACTTCTTTGGGGTTGCCGAATACTATCCAGACGGGACTTTTAATATGACCACGTTTGATGGCAAACCCAAAATGAAAGGTGACTGGTCATTTGATGAAAATGGCAAAAGCCGTTCATTAACAGCGAAGGATGATGATGGTAAAGTTTTATTTACTCGTGTCGTTGAAAATGTGACAGTAACACCTGAAGAATATACGTATCGTATTTATCCAGAGCAAGATAGCAAAGATAAGTACTTTGATATTGTCCATAAAGTTAAAAAATAACATTTAAACCAATGCCGCAGTCTAGATATAAAGCTCATTTATTGAGTAATTTATTCTGCGGCATTATTGTTCTATTGCAGCTTTATTTAAAACAGGTTTCCGCCCAGCGTGTTAATCCTGCAGTAACAGAACCAAAATCGTCTCCACGTACTATCGGAATATTAGGTAATTCTTGGCTAATTGCTTGGTGTAATACTGGTGAGCGGGCACTCCCGCCTGTAACGTAAATAGCATCCGGTTTGACCCCACCTTGGTTGACAGCCTCTTTAACTAATTCAATCATTTTACTTTTGGGTGACTCAATTGATTCCACCATTTGTTCATGTGGAATATTCACTTCTAGTTTTTCAGAAATCAATTTAATTTGAGCTAAATAACTTGAGGCGTCTGATAAAGCAATTTTAGCTTCTTCAGCTTTACGTACTAAGCTATAACCTAATGTTTCATTATAAACTTCTAACAATCGAGATATTATTTGAGGTTCTTTTGCATCTTGTTTTAAGCGTGTTAACGCTGTCAAATTTTGTCGTGAGTAAAATTCTTTTTGCGCCTCAACATTATTGATAGCAATCGGGTTCCAAAATTGTAGAAATGGCATTTTAATGCCTGATAAAGATTGGCTTTCCATTCCAAAAAGTGGCATTAATTGTTTTAATGCTAGGTAAATATCAAGGTCATTTCCACCGACTCGTTGGCCGCTATGTGCAAGTAAGGATTGTGTTCTGTCCTGTGTGTTTCGATAAGTAGGTCCCATTTGAATCAATGAACAGTCCGTTGTTCCACCGCCAATATCAACAACTAAGATAATCTGGTCTTTACTTAATGTTGATTCATATTCAAGCCCGGCAGCGACGGGTTCGAACTGAAAAGCAATATGATTAAAACCTGCACGTTTTGCAGCACGATAGAGTATGGATTCTGCTTGTTGGTTTGAAAGTTCTCCGCCACGCCCATGAAAGTTAATTGGCCGGCCAATGACCGTGTCATCAATAACCTGTTGTAAAGAATGTTCTGCAGTGTTCTTTATGTTTTTCATCATGGCGCAGACAAGGTCTTCAAAAAAACTAATTTGAGTATCATGTAAGCCTGAAGCCCCTAAAAAAGATTTTGGGGATTTTACATAATAAACATCTCTAGGGTCGCTCAGATATAAATCTAAAGCAGCTTGCCCAAATACAATATCCTCGGGCATTAAATCGATCCCTTCATCACGGTTAAACGCGAGAGATCTTTTTAAAATTTGCTGTCCGATTTCATTCGAGGGGGCGATTTTACAATGGCGAAATAAATGCTCAGAGACTGATTCTCTTGTTGGCGCGCATAAGGTTGATGGAATATAAACGCTATCGCCTTCTAATGGTAATAGTGTGGGTACCCCGTTTTTCATGACTGCGACAGCACAGTTAGATGTACCGTAATCAAAACCAATAAACATTTCGCCTCCAAGAGTAACGACGTTGAAAAAAGGCAGAGACTTTATATCAAGCAGGAATGAATTACTATCGAAAAAATAGTTCGATATGAAGGGGAAAACTCAAAAGGAGATAGCATAAATTGATCGCATGTTGTCTAGATACTCTGAAAGCACGGAGGCACTATGACAAAATGCAATCATTGTTGAAGGATTGCGTTATTGATATTCATAAAAGGAGCATAATTAATTTAGTTTAAGGTGGGTTAGTGAAAATACCTATCGATAATATTAAGATTATTTAAAACTATTTTTATATAGAGTGTGGTTTGTAATGTAATATTTGATTTTTCCACCTCTTTAACATTTTAATGTAATGTTAAAGAGGTTCTCGGAAATATCTTATTTAAATAGTTTGGTTTATATATTTTTAACTATTACAATATTTATTCCAAATTACATTAAAATCATTATTAGGAAATTCTTTATCATCTCTATCAATTAATGGAATAGAAACAACATTACGGCCGTCATCATGAAGATAGGTTTTGACCACAAAACGTTTAAATGAATATGAGTTTTGGCTAGTGAAAATAAGCACTTCACCGCATACATAACCTAGCATACCATGGTCTAAGGTTTCTCTTATTTCATGATATTTAACATTTTTATACTCGGCCGTTTTGGGAAATGCTAAAAAATCCTCAACTGCTTTTTGAGATTTTTCTACAATATCTAAATCAGGTGTATAGTTACTTACAACGCCTCCTATAAAGGAAGCGCCTGCAATTAGGCCAATGACTAAAAATGAAAATATTTTATTTTTCATAGTGTTTATTTCTTATGTTATTATTTTTGAACCTCCCAATGAATGCCAAAATATAAAAATTAAATGAAAATTCATTGCCATAAGCTAACTTTTAATTGATAATTTCACTTACGGAGATATACTTGGATTACATTTGGGATAATTAACGGTTACCAATCTAACATAAGATTATTTGAAGTAATATAGAGGGGAAACAATGGTAATCAATAAGAAACGAAAAATTACACATTTAAATAAATAGACATTTCATAAAGAATATTTTATCACTATTGTGATAATTCAGTATGTATTAATCCCTAGAGTAACAAAAAAAATAATAATTAAATAAGATTATTATTTTTTGTTCTTCATTATTTTTGCCATATGAATAGCTTCAATGAGTTGAGAACGATTAATACGAGAACTATTACTATCTAATAATTTTTGCCAAATATCAATTGCTTGCTCATAATTTGCATTCATAAAAGCATCTGAAGCGACTAGCATTAAAGCAGTAACTTCTTGTTTATCAAGGCTTAATGCTTTATTGATTGCCGCTCTAACATCTTCTGTTAGTTGTTGACCTGCTTGGTAATATAAAACGGTTGCAATAGCGGAGTATACCTGAGCATTTTCTCCACCATATTTTAACGCTCTTTGATAAGCAATTAATGCGTTATCATAACTATTTTGATAGAGATAATATTCACCTAGTGTAGCCCAAAGCTCACTATTTTTAGGTGATTGGCGAATATCATCTTGCAAGCGGAATAAATCATTTTGTTCTTGCTGCAATGGTGTGAATGAGAGTAGAGGATCTGAAATACGTTGGTATTCCTGGTAGGCTAATTCAAACCGAGGTGAAAAAAAGTAACCAATAACAGCTGACACAATTAATATGGCGAGTAACTTATTCATATGCCATTGCTTTGCAACTGATGGCGCTGTTACATCTTCTGGCAATAATTGCTCGAATATCTGCTGATGGTGAAAATTGTTCTCTATAAGCGGCTGTTTTTGTGACCGAACAAATTTGAAAATGAAATAAAAAATACCAATCAGAGCAATACCCGGTAATCCCCAAAGCAGTGCGGTGCCAATAGTCAGGGGAGGGTTATACAGCACGAAATCACCATATCGCTCGGTCATATAATGCATGATTTGCGCTTTATCTTTTCCCTCTGCAACCATTTTAAAAACTTGGTGGCGCATACTTACTGCAGTGGGTGCATTGGATTCGAGTAAATTTTGGTTTTGGCACTGCGGACAACGTAATTGTGAGGCTATGTGCAAAGAATATTCTTGTTCTTCAATAGAATTAAATTGCCACACATCAACAATCTGAGCATTGGATATAAAAGAGCAAAATAGGAAAAATAGTGCTAATAGGGTTTTAAGCATTTTTTACTCTCCCTTTTATCCAGCTTATTAATAAGCCAAAACACATTACAAACGCACCGCTCCAAATCCATTGAATGCCATCTTGTACGTAAAGGCGTATTGCATAGCTATTTGTTCCCGTTTTTTCACCTAATACCGCATACCAATTACGTAGCCACCCCCAATATATACCAGGTTCAATCATTAATTGCTGGCGAGCAGTATAAAACCGGCGCTCGGTAATTAACTGGTGTAATGGTTGGTTAGCTTTGCGAATTTGTATAATGGCTTTTTCGGTAGTGTAATTAGATTTAGCTTCAAGTTGTAACTCGTTGAATTGAAATTGATAACCTGCGAGTGAAATAGATTGCCCAACAGAAAGACTAACACTGGTTTCATGGTGGCTACCAATTGATAAGGCAATGCCAGCCGCAAAAATCACAACCCCTGTATGAGCGATAAGGGAAGGGAATTGTTGGCGGATAGCATCGATGGGGCGTAGCCAAAAGATAAGTAGAATCGCAAATAAAAAACCACAAGAAAGAGCGATAACAAGCCCTTTAGACCAAAGAGATAAGCTTACTAACACACTGAGAAGTATAATTAAAAGAATACGCCATTGGGCTTTAATCCGAGTTTTGTTAAGCGGATAAATGGCACTTACTGCTATTATGATTAGCATCAAAATACCAAATGGTAATAATGCTTGGTTAAAATAAGGTGCCCCAACCGATATTTTTCCCCAACCAAATAACGTGTAAATCATCGGGTAAAGTGTGCCCGTCAGGACAATAAATAATACAGTAGAAAATAAGATTAAAGTGAGTAATAAGTGAAGCTGACGGCGATTAGTTTTAGTTGGCAAATTATCGATGTTTTTAGCTTTCCAACCATATATACATAAAGCACCAAAACTCAGAAAACTGAACAATAAAAAGAGAGGAACAGCCCTAACGTTATCTAAAGCAAACGCGTGAACAGACATTAAAATACCTGAGCGTACAATCAACGTGCCCAATAGAGATAAAATAAACGTGAGGATCGCCAGTAATATTGACCAATGACGATAATGACCCGTTTTATGTGAAACGGTAAGGCTATGGAATAACGCAGTTGCACTTAGCCATGGTAACAGCGATGCATTTTCAACTGGGTCCCAAAACCACCATCCACCCCAACCAAGTTCACTGTATGCCCACCATGAACCCAGTGTGATACCCAAAGTGAGTATGCACCAACTAGGAACGACAAAGCGCCAACAAAGCCCTGCAACAGTTTGGTTGAATTGCCCGCACAGCGTGGATGCCAGTGCCAAGGCGGTCACGACCATTAACCCGCTATAACCTAAATAAAGTAGTGGGGGGTGTAATATCAATCCCCAATGTTGCAGCATTGGGTTGAGATCTCGCCCTTCAACAGCAGGTGGGAAAATGCGGACAAAAGGGTCGGAATAAAAGACGATAAACAGTAATAATGCGGTACTAATAATAGCAAGTAAGGTTAAAGTGAGAGGAAATACGGAGTGAGTTTGCTGACGATAACGCCATGCAAATAGGCAACTCCAAGCAGAGATAAACAGTAGCCAAAGAAATATTGAGCCTTCATGGCCTCCCCATACTGCCGCAATTTTAATATATAACGGCGATAGCCGATGGCTATGTTGCGCCACATACACAACTGAAAAATCACTTTGAATAAAGCTGAGAGTTAAACAAACATAGGCAACGAGCAAGAAAAGAAATTGTAAGTAGGTCCAAAGAATATTCCGAGGCATTTGCCTCGGAATATGGCGGAAAAAACCAATAACTCCAAACAATGCTTGAAAACAGGCAATACAGAGTGCCAATGCGAGGCAGAGAAAGCCAATTTCTGGGAGTATTAGTTCCAATGATTACCCTTATTATTGAGTGAGTTATGCGACGGTCAACTGCCCTGCGTATAACACAAAGAAGCGTAAGCAGAAGACACCCAGTAAGCTTGCACCACTGATAATCAATACTCTTGCTGCACCTTGTCCTTTATCCATCCATTTTTTGAATAGCAGAGGAATAATAAAACCAAATCCGACAACACCAATCCAAAACCACCAAGTCCAGAAACCACCGCCTAATGCGGCAATTAATGAGCGAAGTTTTCCATCGTCCCCTAACGCTAACCCAACAAAAAAGGCTGCTAATAGGAATATCTCGAGCCAAATAACAAAGCTTTCGATACGGTGTAAAAATGCGGTTTCGTCGTTATGGATATTTTTACGGTAGCGTAATGCGATTGCCATTAATGATACCGCGATACCTGACGATATTCCTGAAAATAGGAATAAAGCTGGTAATAATGGATTGTTTAAGAATGGATAAGATTTTAATGCTGAAAGTAAAAATCCGGTATAAGCCCCAAGCAAAACAGCCAAGACTAGCATTACAATATCCAGAGAACGCATCGCACGATTTAGCAGGGTTAATATTCTTGGGATAAGCGTAAACTTAGGCAGCCATTTTTGCTGTAAAACCATGAGCTCTTTTTCATAAATTTTAGCAAGCCAAATAACAAGTACAGCCATATACACTTGGAATAACATTACCCCCATCGACATCACTGAAGTCGGGCTGTAATGAAACATTAATTTCCAGAATGTCCATGGACGCGTCAAATGGAGAATTAAGATCAATAACCCAAAGATGATTGTTGTCGGAGCTAAAATCAGTGTTGTGCGCATGAGAGTGCTATCACTGCCAGCCGCAGTGGGATAATACTGGCGCATAAGTACCGCAAGTACTACTAGCCCAGCCGAAATACCAATTAAGAATAAGTAAACGGCAATGGGCCAGTCCCACACTAAGGGTTCAAAATGGAAAGCAGAAGCTGTTGTCATTGGCTAACCTCCCCATATTTGAACGGGACTCGATACATTTTGGGGTGAGTACCGAGTGCAATTTTGAATCGATAAGTCGGCTTTTCTTTTAGCATCAACGAAATATCGCTCTTAGGATCATCTAAATTACCGAAGGTTAATGCTTTGGTCGGGCAAGATTCGACACAAGCGGGTTGCTTACCCTTTTTTAGATTCGTTTTACGACAAAAATCACATTTATCCGCAGTTTTATTGATAGGGTGAATGAATCTGACGCGATAAGGGCAGGCAGCAATACAGTATTGGCAGCCGACACATAAGTCAGGGTTTACATCAACAATCCCCGTTGTTTTGTCGATAAAAGAGGCACCAGTAGGGCAAACATCAACACAAGGCGCACTTTCACAATGTTGACAGGAATGGCGAAAAAAACGGTATTTAACATCAGGAAATTGGCCTATGGGCTCACTACGGATGATGGTTAACCGTGAAACACCTTCCGGTACTTGGTTAACCTCTCGGCACGCATCCATACACGCCGTACAGCCAATGCACAGATTTTCATCGTGCACCATGCCGTAGCGAACGCCATCTATTTTCATGGTGTTAGCTAGCGTATGGCTAGCAACCCCTCCTACCGCCGCCAGTGCTCCTGTGTAGATAATGAATTGACGACGAGAACAACTCATGGCTGCTCCTTACGCAATTTCACCGCTGCTGGATTGAAATCAGGGTTATTGCGTTGATCTGAGTGACAGTCGACACAAATTTTTACTTTGCCCTTATCAGTCAGGACCTTCATCGTATCTTGTTTCGGATGAAGGTCATGGCAACTGGCACAGGCCACTTTGGTGACGTGGACATCATGAGGCCAGAACGCTTTTTGCAGTTGCTCCGGTAAGTGACATGACAGACAGACACTGTTTTGTTGTTCAACGCTATACATTGGGTTGTTAAAGCGCATGACATCTTTGACGCCTTCACGGTGATCAGGCCCTGGGTTACCGTGGCAGTTGGTGCAAGTCACGGGTAAGTTATTGTTAGGGTTAACCACTTCTGCGTGAGTGCCATGCATGCCTTCTTGGTCTGGTTTATGACAGTCTAAGCAGGCGCTGTCAGCACTGCGTTGCTGCGTGACAACCCAACGGCCTTCGGCATTTTCTTGTGCCATTTGTGGGGTTGCGGATGCGGCTGTTGCCCATAATAAGCCTGTTGCCAGCACCCCAGCAGTTAATAACGAACGTAGTACGCTCATATTCACTCCATTGGTTGTATTGCCCCATTATTTGGGGCAAATCATGGTTATTTGGCTAATAGGTCATTTTTACGAGCTTGGTCATCCCACTGCGGAACGACAGTTTCTAAGAACTCTTGTTTCTCCGCGTTGATTTTTTGCATATCTAAACCAATGGCTTGTTGTGCTTTTTCCTTGGTTGAAATATCAGGGATGGCAATTTCATGGGTGATGCCTTTAGAGCCTAACAGGCGAGCGAGTTTAGTACGTGCATCTGCCGCTTTATCCATCGAACCACCTAACATACGTAGGCCTTCATCTGGTGCGTGCATATGAATACCGTGGGAGGCGATAGCTAAATCCCAGCGCCATTGTGCATGGCGAATATCCGTTAAAATTGGTTTCATTTCATCTTCGGTTGCGCCTGCATCCCATGCAGCTTTCGCTTCAAAGTGAGCGCGTACCAATTGGTCTTCCGCTTTGATTTTCATCTCTTGGATAGCGACTTTACGTTCAGCAACCACATCTTGCAGTTGTTGTTTGCTTTGGGTATGGCAAGTGCTACAGGTTTGTTCGAAATTGTCGAATGGATTACCAATTTTATGGCTGGTGTACAGTTCGCCTTTTTCGTTTTGCAGTTTTGGCATATGGCAATCAATACAGGTCACGTTATTTTTGCCATGAATACCCGCACTCCAAGTTTCATATTCTGGGTGTTGGGCTTTTAGCATTGGAGCTTTCGACAGTGAGTTGGTCCAGTCAGAGAAACCAATGTTATCGTAGTAGACTTCCATATCTTCCACTTTGGTGCCGTTATCCCATGGGAATTTCACGGCTTTTTTATCACCAGAGAAATAATATTCTACGTGGCATTGGCCACACACCATGGACTGTTGGTCGAACCGGCTGGCTTTATCAAACGGTTTGCCAATCGCTTCCATTGCACGCTCTGCATAAGGGCGAGAAAGTGTTAGCTCTGGTTTACCTTTTGCAAAATCCGCTGAGTCGGTTTTATGGCAATCCGCGCAACCTAAGACATTCACCACTTCTGGGCCACCTTTCGCCCACTTACCTTCGAAATAGCCATCTTCGCCATGTTCTTGGATAAGCCTAGCCACATCGGGACTTTTACAGCTCCAACATGCCATCGGAAGCGGGCCATCTTGGGCATCTTTCGGAGCACCAGTTCGTAAGGTTTCACGGACGTCAATAATGGCATAGGCGTGACCACGAGGTTTGTTGTAGTCGCGTGAGAATGGGTATCCAGCCCAGAGTACGACTAAGCGAGGGTCTTCCGCTAATGCGTCTTCTCGGTTTGATTGCTCGGATGTTGCTCGCCAAGAGTGGTATTGATCAGGGTGAGCAGCTTCGAAAGTTTCATTTCGAGCGTTGATGGTAGATGTACTATCTTTAGTCGGAGTTTGAGCATGAACAGAGGTAAAGAGAAATATTCCTGCAACCAGACTCAATAAGCATAGTGCATTATTTCTTATGTTTGCCATAAAAAGGGCCTCGAGTAATTTTAGCCAGTCATCCCTTCATTTTTCGAGTTGTTGTTGTAATGTGACCTGTGACTCGAACTATTTTGGGTATCTTTTTGTTATTTAGGTTTGATAGCAAGCTTTCATCTGCTACCAAGACATTGCCAATTTATATGTGTAACAAAAAACCACACTAAAAATATTGTTTTTGATCAAAAGATAATTTGTAATAAGGAAATAGAATGTGAGGAAATAATAAAAAATAGGTATTATTGAAATTGATATAGTTATTTTTCTGTAGTTTTAAACTGTTACTTTTAATAATTAATTAGTAATGATTCTTATTTTGATATTTGGCGTTATCTGATTTTATTTTATTGATTTTAAAATAATTTTTTTATTTTAAATATTTGAGTGCTGTTTTTAAAATAAAGTTAGAAATGAAAGTTGTTTAATATCAAAAAAAATACAGATATTTTTTTGCTAAATGACATTGCATATACCACTTTAGTGGTAGTTTTGAGCTGGAATTATAATTTAAAAAATTAAAACTTGAGTTTAAATTAATAATACATATTAAAAAAATGTTAATAAATAATTAAAAAGGTCTGCTCGCTTGTCATTTTGATGCTATTTTTAGCTAATGGTGAGTAAATAACGTAAATGTTGTTATTTCTAGTCGTATACGGGTAATTACCTCTTTTACCCACTTGGTAGTATGTATTTTTATAACCTCTATCGTTAATATTTCTCATAAATACACATATAAAAAATGCGGTTTATCAATACGTTTTAGTTTTTTTGTTGGCAATGTAAAGGAAAAAAACATGGTTGATCTCACCCGTCGGGGAGTATTAACTGGTGCGTGGCGTAGTGCAGCCCCAGTGGTTCGGCCGCCATGGAGTGGTAGTGAAACGCAATTTATCGAATTGTGTACCCGTTGCAATGCCTGTGTTGAAAGTTGCGAAACGGCAATTATCCAACCAGGAGCAGGGGGCTACCCTGTTGTTGATTTTAAGCGTGGTGAATGTACATTTTGCTATGCATGTGCAACAGCATGTCCAGAACCTATTTTCCTACCAAAACATTCCCAACCTTGGGATATCTCAATTTCGATTGGCCAAAATTGTCTTGCTTATCTTTCGATTGAATGTCGTCGTTGCCAAGACAGTTGTGAGCCTGAAGTCATCTCTTTTCGTCCGTCAATGGCCGGTATATACCAGCCAAAAGTAGAAACACCAGGTTGTACAGGCTGTGGTGCTTGCGTCGCAGGTTGCCCAGTTTCAGCCATTACCGTGGAGCATGAACATGCACAGTAACTATCAAGTGTGCAGTTTAATAGTACAAGTAAAAAGTGAGCGACTGTCTACTGTGGCCGAAGAAATTAATCAACTTTCCCATTGTGAAGTGGCGCTAAGCGCCCCGGAAAACGGAAAACTGATTGTGGTTGTTGAAGGGCAAGGTAGTAGAACGTTGTTAGATACTATTGATTTAGTACGCGATATTGACGGCGTACTAGATGTTTCGCTGGTTTACCATCAGCAGGAAGAGCAAGGTGAGGAAGATTATGAAACTCAGTCGTCGTAGCTTTATGAAAGCCAATGCGATAGCGGCCGCTGCTGCGGCGGCCGGTATTGGCGCACCGAGCATTGCGAAAGCAGTGGTTGGTCAACAAGAAAGTATTAAATGGGACAAAGCCCCTTGTCGTTTTTGTGGTACAGGCTGTGGGGTACTGGTGGGCACTCAAAATGGTCGTATTGTGGCCAGCCAAGGTGACCCAGAAGCCCCTGTAAACCGTGGTCTAAACTGTATCAAAGGGTATTTCTTACCAAAAATTATGTACGGAAAAGACCGTTTAACGCAGCCAATGTTGCGTATGAAAGACGGCGAATATGACAAAAATGGGGAGTTCACACCGATTACGTGGGAGCAAGCCTTTGATGTTATGGAAGAAAAAGTCAAAACCACATTAAAAGAAAAAGGTCCTGAAGGGATTGGTATGTTCGGTTCGGGCCAGTGGACAGTTTGGGAGGGCTATGCGGCATCAAAACTGTTCAAAGGTGGTTTCCGTTCTAATAACTTAGACCCTAATGCACGCCACTGTATGGCTTCTGCGGTAGTGGGCTTCATGCGTACTTTCGGTATGGATGAACCAATGGGTTGTTATGATGACATTGAGCATGCTGACGCGTTTGTCCTTTGGGGTTCAAACATGGCAGAAATGCACCCAATCTTGTGGTCTCGTATCACCAACCGTCGTCTGTCTAACCCTGACGTGCGTGTTGCGGTGTTATCGACTTTCAAACACCGTAGCTTTGAATTAGCGGATAACGGCATCGTCTTTACACCACAATCTGACTTGGTGATCCTGAACTATATTGCAAACTATATCATTCAAAATAACGCAGTTAATCAGGAATTCCTCGATAAACACGTGAATTTACGTCGTGGTGCAACAGATATCGGTTATGGATTACGCCCAACTCACCCACTCGAACAAAATGCGAAAAATGCAGGTTCTGATGCGTCTGAGCCAATGACATGGGACGAATATAAAGCCTTTGTTGCAGAATATACGCTAGACAAAACCGCAGAAATGACCGGGGTTCCAAAAGATCAGTTAGAGGAACTCGCTAAGCTTTACGCAGACCCTAAAACGAAAGTGGTTTCTTATTGGACCATGGGTTTTAACCAGCACACTCGCGGTGTTTGGGCGAATAACTTAGCGTATAACTTGCACTTACTGACAGGAAAAATTTCTCAACCGGGTTGTGGGCCGTTCTCATTAACAGGCCAGCCATCAGCGTGTGGTACTGCTCGTGAAGTTGGTACGTTCTCACACCGTTTACCTGCAGACATGGTGGTTACCAATGAAAAACACCGTGAGAAAGTAGAAGGTGTGTGGGGGTTACCTGCTGGGACGATCCCTGAAAAAGTGGGTTTACACGCCGTAGCTCAAGACCGTGCTTTAAAAGACGGTAAATTGAATTTCTACTGGGTAATGTGTAACAACAACATGCAAGCGGGCCCGAATATCAACCAAGAGCGTATGCCTGGTTGGCGTGATCCTCGCAACTTTATCGTGGTTTCTGACCCTTATCCAACGGTCAGTGCGTTAGCTGCTGACTTGATTTTACCGACAGCCATGTGGGTAGAAAAAGAAGGGGCTTACGGTAATGCGGAACGTCGTACCCAATTTTGGCGCCAGCAAGTTAAAGCACCTGGCGAAGCGAAATCTGACTTAATGCAGATGGTACTGTTCTCTAAACGCTTTACAACGGATGAAGTGTGGCCTGAAGAGTTACTCGCGAAAAAACCTGAGTTACGCGGTAAAACACTGTATGACGTGTTATTCGCTAACCAAGCTGTAACGAAGTTCCCTGTGAGCGAGTTAGCAGAAGACCAACTTAATGATGAGTCTCGTGAATTAGGCTTCTACTTACAAAAAGGGCTGTTCGAAGAATACGCTGGCTTTGGTCGCGGCCATGGTCATGACTTGGCTGATTTTGATGACTACCACAAAGCGCGTGGTATCCGTTGGCCAGTGGTTGATGGCAAAGAAACTCAGTGGCGTTATAGCGAAGGAAATGACCCTTACGTTAAGGCTGGCGCGGGTTATCAATTCTACGGTAAACCAGATGGTAAAGCGGTGATTTTTGCCCTGCCATTTGAGCCTGCTGCAGAATCACCAGATAAAGAATATGACTTATGGTTATCAACAGGCCGTGTATTAGAACATTGGCATACCGGTAGTATGACACGCCGTGTTCCTGAACTGCACCGTGCTTTCCCTGAATCTCTTGTGTTTATACATCCAATCGATGCGAAAGAGAGAGGTTTACGCCGTGGTGATAAAGTCAAAGTGGTTTCACGCCGTGGTGATGTAACCACGATTGTCGAAACACGTGGCCGTAATAGACCACCAAAAGGCTTAGTTTACATGGCGTTTTTCGATGCTGCGCAGCTAGTGAATAACTTAACACTGGATGCAACCGATCCGCTTTCAAAAGAAACGGATTACAAAAAATGTGCCGTTAAACTGGAAAAGGTGTAATTGCTCATGCCCCAGAAAGCTAAGTCTCAACAGGCTAAGTCCCAGAACAGTCGTCGTCGCTTTTTACGCGATGTCGCCCGCACTGCGGGTGGGTTGGCGGCTGTTGGTGTGGTGCTGGGGCTTCAGCAACAAACTTCCCGTGCGAGTGGCGTCAAGCTTCGTCCGCCGGGAGCCCTTGATGAAAAAGCATTTGCCAGTGCATGTGTCCGCTGTGGGCAATGCGTTCAAGCCTGCCCGTATGACATGTTGAAATTAGCGACATTGGCATCCGGTTTGGCTTCGGGAACGCCATACTTCATCGCCCGAGAAAATCCGTGTGAAATGTGTGAGGACATTCCTTGCGCCAAGGTTTGCCCAAGTGGTGCATTGGATAAAGACATTGAGTCGATTAACGATGCACGCATGGGGTTAGCCGTTTTACTCGATCAGGAAAACTGCCTGAACTTTCAAGGGCTAAGGTGTGATGTATGTTACCGCGTATGTCCACTGATTGATGAAGCCATCACATTGGAACTTGAACAAAACCACCGAACAGGTAAGCATGCGCGCTTCCTACCCACCGTCAATAGCAACTACTGCACAGGATGCGGTAAATGTGAACAAGCATGTGTATTGGAAGAGGCGGCTATCAAGGTATTACCAAGGTCGCTGGCAAAAGGTGAGTTAGGACACCATTACCGCTTTGGCTGGCTGGAGGGTAACAATGGCGAATCGTAAACGTGATGCCGGACGTGAAGCTCAGGCAAAAAAAGGCTGGTGGCAGAGCCACAAATGGTTGGTGTTTAGACGCATAAGCCAATTGCTGGTGTTAGCGATGTTCTTGAGTGGTCCATGGTTTGGGGTATGGATTTTACATGGTAACTACAGCAGTAGCGTATTGTTAGATACCGTACCTTTGACTGACCCATTAATCACCTTAGAGAGCTTAGCAAGTGGTTACTTACCGGGGATCTCAGCATTAGTTGGGGCTGCTATCGTATTCGGGGTTTATGCACTGCTGGGTAAGCGCATTTTCTGTAGTTGGGTCTGTCCTGTAAACCCAGTGACGGATGCGGCGGCGTGGTTAAGACGTAAATTTGATTTTAACCAATCCGCAACCATACCGCGCAATATTCGCTATGTATTGCTGGTGGTGATCCTGATCGGTTCTGCTATTACAGGTACCTTACTTTGGGAATGGCTTAATCCAGTTTCATTAATGGGGCGCAGTTTAATTTTTGGTTTTGGCAGCGGTGCATTGGTTTTAGTTGCACTGTTTTTATTCGATTTATTAGTTGTGGAACATGGTTGGTGCGGTCACCTTTGCCCATTAGGTGCGCTATATGGCGTGGCAGGGTGTAAGGGC
The DNA here is from genome assembly GCF_028481645.1 of Providencia sp. PROV141. Classification (NCBI taxonomy): domain Bacteria; kingdom Pseudomonadati; phylum Pseudomonadota; class Gammaproteobacteria; order Enterobacterales; family Morganellaceae; genus Providencia; species Providencia sp. PROV141. Next base: position 83,337 of record NZ_JAMPPR010000017.1, read on the forward strand.
GCATTGGTTGTTACAGCGGAAAATAAAGAAAACTGTAGCCGTTGTATGGACTGTTTCCACATTTGTCCGGAGCCGCAAGTTCTGCGCGCACCGGTCCTAGATAAACAAGCTCCAGCGCAGATATCCGATAAAGATTGCATCACTTGCGGTCGTTGCATCGATGTTTGTTCTGAGGATGTTTTTAAAATAACACTAAGATGGAGTTCGGGAGCAAAATCATGAAAAATCCTGTCCTGAAAAAGACGATCAGCCGTTGGGTGGCTGGAATGGCCTTTGTTGTAAGCAGTCTTGTTTGGGCTGCTAATGGTGTAGACCTGACCCAATCACCAGAAGTATCCGGTACGTCAGAAGGAAGCATTCATATTCCGAAAGAGCAAGAAAGAATGGCATTAAACTATGTGAATCAACCACCAATGATCCCACATAGTGTTGAAGGTTATCAAATTACCACCAATACTAATCGTTGCTTGCAATGCCATGGTGTGGAAAATTATCGTACGACAGGGGCACCAAGAGTTAGCCCAACACACTTTATGGATGCAACAGGCAAAGTTCTTGGCGAAGTCGCGCCAAATCGCTACTTCTGTTTACAGTGCCACGTGCCTCAGTCAGACACGGCACCGATTGTTGATAACACATTTACCCCATCCAAAGGTTTTGGGAAATAAGGGGGAATTATGTCAAATAACAATGAAAAGCAAACAAATGATGACAAGCCGAAGAAAAAGGGCTTGTTTGGGTTAATTGGCCGAGTATGGCGCTGGTGGCGTAGGCCAAGCCGCTTAGCGTTAGGGACATTATTACTGATAGGCTTCGTGAGTGGTGTTATTTTCTGGGGCGGATTCAATACCGGTATGGAAATGGCCAATACGGAAGAGTTCTGTATTAGCTGCCATGAAATGCGTGAGAATGTCTATGAAGAATATATGGATACTATTCACTATACTAACCGTAGTGGTGTCCGTGCAACTTGCCCAGATTGTCACGTACCGCATGAGTTTGGCCCTAAAATGGTGCGTAAAATTCAAGCGAGTAAAGAGTTATACGGAAAAATTTTTGGCATCATCGATACGCCACAAAAATTTGAAGACCATCGGTTAGCGATGGCGCAAAGCGAATGGCGGCGGATGAAAAATAACGACTCACAAGAGTGTCGTAACTGCCACAACTTTGAGTATATGGACTTTACTGCACAAAAAGGGGTCGCAGCCAAAATGCATGACCAAGCCATCACGGATGGTAAAACCTGCATTGACTGCCATAAAGGGATCGCCCATAAGTTGCCGGACATGCGTGAAGTTGAACCTGGCTTTTAATTCAAGGTAATCATTTTATGATGAGTTACATCGATGAATTATAAGTAATGATCAATAAATAGGCTGGTTATGCGTTTGAGTATGATCAGCCTAAGTTATATTTGTGTTAAATCAATATATTTGCTTTTTTAATGTGTATTGTATGATGCTGTCACGCAGCATTTACTAACAATATAATAAATCAGGGTAATTAAACTATGTGGAAAAAGCTTCATCAACTAGCCATCCCAGCCAACCTGTATCGGTTATGTGGGCGTCTAATACCGTGGTTTATTATATTGAGTGTAATTTGTTTAGCGGTGGGATGGGTTTGGGGATTTGGTTTTGCGCCAACTGATAAAGTCCAAAGTCAAAGCTATCGTATTATGTATATCCATGTTCCTGCTGCAATGTGGTCGATGGGAATTTATGCCACGATGGCCATTACGGCTTTTGTCGGTCTAGTCTGGCAAATGAAAGTCTCAGAATTGGCGATAGCAGCGATGGCACCAGTAGGGGCGGTATTTACCTTTATCGCATTAGTTACAGGTGCGACATGGGGTAAACCAATGTGGGGTGCATGGTGGGTATGGGATGCACGTTTAACCTCTGAATTAATTCTATTTTTTCTGTATGTGGGGATTATTGCTTTATGGCATGCGTTTGATGACCGTCGCACCGCAGGAAAGGCCGCTGCAATTTTAGTATTAATTGGTGTGATTAACTTACCTATCATTCATTATTCAGTTGAATGGTGGCAAACCTTGCACCAACCTTCGACTCGCATGCAAGAAAGCATCAACCCTGCTATGCGTACACCACTTCGTTTAGCTATCCTTGGTTACCTATTTCTTTTTATCTCATTAACGTTAATCCGTTTACGTAGCCAATTATTGATGTTAGAACGTAACCGTCCATGGGTATTAGATATTGTGAATAAAAAAGGACGTCAATCATGACTAGCGCATTTGCATCTTGGAGTGAATTTTGGGCGATGGGCGGCTATGGTTTTTATGTATGGCTGGCGGTTGCGCTGACATTAATACCTATTTTGTTACTCTGTTTGCATACGTATATACAAAGAAAAATGATAATAAATGCAATTATTCAACAGCAAGCTCGTGAAGTCAGGCAAAAAGCAGCAAGAGCGCGTAGGGAGGGAGTGTGAATATTCGTCGTCGTAACCGACTTTGGCTGATCTGTTCCATATTGGTTGGTGTGGGGCTAACCCTCGCATTAATTCTCTATGCATTACGCTCAAGTATTGACTTGTTTTATACCCCCGGTGAAATCATTTATGGTAAGCGAGAAACTCAGCAAATCCCTGAAGTTGGGCAACGCTTACGTGTCGGTGGCATGGTCATGCCAGGTAGTGTAGTACGTGATTCTGACCCTGTCTCTAACGCTGTCAATATCACTTTCACTGTTTATGATGCCGAAGGCGAGGTTAATGTAAGTTATCATGGAATTTTGCCCGACTTATTCAAAGAAGGGCAAGGTGTCGTTGTTCAAGGGGAATTACAAGAGAATAATCATATTTTAGCGAAAGAAGTGCTCGCGAAACATGATGAAAACTATACGCCACCAGAGGTTGAAAAAGCGATGCAAGAAAACCATCGCAGGCCAGCTGCTGCCTATAAGGACAATGCATCATGATCCCTGAAATTGGTAGCGTTTTACTGTGCTTGGCATTAGGGCTTGCCGTTTTGCTGTCTTTTTACCCGCTATGGGGAGTGGCACGCAATGATGCACGCTTAATGGCATCATCACGTCCATTAGCATGGTTACTTTTTCTTTGTGTAACAGGGGCATTCCTAGTATTAGTGAATGCCTTTGTTGTTAATGATTTCTCAGTCACTTATGTTGCCAATAACTCTAATACGCAATTACCTATTTGGTATCGTGTTGCGGCAACATGGGGAGCTCACGAAGGCTCATTATTACTTTGGGTATTATTAATGAGTGGCTGGACATTTGCGGTGGCAATTTGCAGTTATCGCATGCCTCTCGACATTGTTGCTCGTGTTTTAGCTGTTATGGGGATGGTTAGCGTTGGTTTTTTGCTGTTTATCATCTTCACTTCAAATCCGTTTTCGCGCACGCTACCCGCCTTTCCGATTGAAGGGCGTGACCTCAATCCATTACTGCAAGATCCAGGGCTGATTTTCCACCCACCATTGTTATACATGGGATATGTCGGTTTTTCAGTGGCATTCGCCTTTGCGATTGCTGCATTGTTAAGTGGCCGGTTAGATAGCTCTTTCACGCGTTTTGCTCGCCCTTGGACGATGGCAGCATGGTTCTTTTTAACGCTAGGGATCATGTTAGGTTCCGCATGGGCTTATTATGAATTAGGTTGGGGGGGCTGGTGGTTCTGGGACCCGGTGGAAAATGCTTCCTTTATGCCATGGTTAGTGGGAACAGCATTGATCCACTCACTCTCCGTGACTGAGCAGCGAGCCACTTTTAAAGCATGGTCACTATTATTGTCGATTTTTGCTTTCTCATTGTGTTTGCTCGGGACTTTCTTAGTCCGCTCGGGGGTACTGGTTTCCGTACACGCCTTCGCCTCAGACCCATCTCGAGGGTTATTCATCTTAGCCTTCATGGTGTTAGTGATTGGCGGCTCTTTATTAGTGTTTGCACTGCGTGGGCACAAAGTACGCTCAAGAGTTAACAATGCGCTATGGTCCCGTGAATCCATGTTATTGGGCAATAACGTTATCCTAACAGCCGCGATGTTAGTCGTGTTACTCGGTACATTGCTACCGTTGGTCCATAAACAAATTGGTCTGGGTACGATTTCCATTGGTGAACCGTTCTTTAATACCATGTTTATCGCGTTGATGGTGCCATTTGCCTTGCTACTGGGGATTGGACCACTCGTACGTTGGGGGCGTGACCGCCCTGCGGCGATTAAAAAGTTATTAATCATTGCAACCGTATTAACCGTTATTCTCTCATTTGCCCTGCCATTATTAATGGAAGATAGGGTAGAAGCCCTGACGGTTGTTGGCTTAATGATGGCGTGCTGGATTGCTATTCTTGCCTTCGCAGAAATGCGAGTCCGCATCAGTAAGAAAATCAAGCTCACACCAAGTTACTGGGGAATGGTACTGGCGCACTTAGGTTTGGCGGTAACTATCGTTGGTATTGCCTTTAGCCAAAATTACAGTATTGAGCGTGACGTGAAAATGAAGCCGGGTGATAGCATTTCAATTCGTGCTTATACCTTTGTATTTAACGGAGTACGAGAAGCTGATGGCCCTAACTACCAAGGTGTTATTGGCAGTATTTCAGTGAAGGAAAAAGACAAAGTCATCGGTGTTTTAATGCCAGAAAAACGTTTTTATAGTGTTAGTCGAGCTGTTATGACTGAAGCGGCGATTGATGGGGGTTTTACTCGCGATTTATATGCTGCATTGGGTGAGGAAATCGCTAAAGATACATGGACTATGCGTTTGTATTATAAACCGTTTGTTCGTTGGATCTGGTCTGGTGGCGTATTAATGGCTATTGGTGCGTTATTCTGCTTGTTTGACCCACGTTATCGTCGTCGCAAATTACAAGGGGAAACAGCATGAACCGCAAAGTCTTCTTAATTCCTTTTATTATTTTTGCAGGAATTGCCGCGGTTCTGTTATGGCAATTGATGCGTAATGCAGAAGGGGATGATCCTCGTTTATTAGAATCTGCTTTAATTGGTAAGCCAGTGCCTGTTTTTCGCCTTGAATCACTAGAAAACCCAGGCCAGCACTACGAATCCGATGTATTAACACAAGGGCAACCTATCTTGTTGAATGTTTGGGCAACATGGTGCCCAACATGCCGTGCAGAACATCAATATTTGAATAAATTGTCTGCACAGGGTGTTCGTGTGGTTGGGTTGAACTATAAAGATAAACGGGATAAAGCCATTGTGTGGTTGCGTGAGTTGGGCAACCCTTATGCCTTAAGCTTATTTGATGGTGAAGGGATGTTAGGCCTTGACCTAGGGGTATATGGGGCACCTGAAACGTTCTTAATTGATGGCAATGGTGTGATCCGTTATCGTCACGCAGGGGCAATGGACGAGCGCGTTTGGGAAAAAGAGTTTAAACCCCTTTGGGAGCGCTATAATCAGGAGGCGAACCAATGAGGTATTTATTGGGTTTATTGATGTTAACGTTAAGTGCAACGGTGACATATGCATCGACAGAAGTCTTTACTTTCGATAATGAACAGCAAGAGCAGCAATTCCGTAAATTAACCGAAGAACTGCGTTGTCCTAAATGCCAAAACAACAGCATTGCGGATTCTAACTCAATGATTGCACTGGACTTGCGCCAAAAAGTGTATGAGTTAATGAAAGAAGGCAAGAACCGTGATGAAATCGTTGATTACATGGTTGCCCGTTATGGTTACTTCGTCACTTATAACCCACCGCTGACACCACTAACGGTTATGCTGTGGGGATTGCCGTTTATTGCGATAGCGATAGGCGGCTGGATCATTTTTGCCCGTTCTAAAAAACGCGTTAGATTGAAACAGGTTGAGCAGGGTGATGAAGAAGCATTACCTGAGGCCTCTCGCACTAGCAATTGGGTTTATTTACCCGGTTTTATCATTGCATTAGGTGTTGCGGGCGGTGCTTATTATCAGGTAGGTAGCTACGAGAAAGTGGCGGATTGGAATAATGCCTACCAACAAGCTCCGGCCTTGCTAGATAGAGCGCTAGACCCGTCAGAGCCGCCACTTAATAATGCGGAAATGGAACACCTCGCCTTAGGTCTACGTACTCGCCTTCAAGAAGACCCGCAAAATGTAGAAGCGTGGGAAATGCTAGGCCGTATTGGTATGGTGTTGGGGAATGCGACCATGGCAACCGATGCCTATGGCCGTGCTTATCGCCTAGCACCTAAAAATGAAAATGTAGTGATGGGTTATGCGGAAGTTTTGACGCGCTCTTCTGACCCAGAAGATAACCGTCAAGGTGCGGAACTACTTAAAAAGCTGATTGCAGAAGACCGTACTAATGTGAAAGCGTTGAGTATTTTTGCATTCAATGCGTTTGAGCAAGAACGCTACGCTGAAGCCATTTCTGCTTGGCAAATGATGTTAAAACTACTGCCAGAGAATGACCAACGTCGCCCTATTATCGAGCGCAGTGTTGAACAAGCACTGATGATGGTACACGAAAAGAAAGGGTTGCCAGCGAAAGCGGAATAGTTAACGTTAGTCTAACTATTATGATTAAAAGGGAGCAATTGCTCCCTTTTAAGGTTGTTGACAAAGCGAGATAAAAGCGTGGTTTTTCCCGCTTTGTGTTATCAGCCGAAAATCAATGAGTTGATTTTCCTAATTTACTTTCAAAACCAATTAGACTGCTGCCAAACCTATTATGTTTGGCAGCAGTCTAAAAAGGGAGCAACCGCTCCCTTTTATTTATCTGGTGAATAATCCATTTACTCAATTTGTGATCCTTCTCTCAACCTATCATTATTTTACCCATAATAGATTATAACGATTAATCAAGATTATTTTATCTAATTTAATTAATGAAGCTCTAAATATAAATTATTAATTTAACTTTGTTTTATTTTAAAGTTTTTATATTTATGAAATATATAATAAATAATCCGAGTTATTATATTTACTTATGTACTTTCCTCTTAGTCTAAATTTCATAAAATAAACTAATCAATTCTTATATTGTTTTGATAATAATAGAAGATTTACCTTTGGTTATTCTTTTTTGGTTTTTTTTGTTTTTACTTTTATGCTTTTTGCTTTTTTTTGCTTTGCAGGGGGAACCTATGAGTACAATCACATTAATGTAACAAGGTATAAATTAGAGTAAATGCCATGAGGTAAAATGGCATGAAAGCAGAACGACATAAGAAAATAATTAATATTTTAAAAAATACCGGATCAGCCAAAGTTTCTGTTTTATCGAAAGAACTTAATGTCACTAAAGAAACCATTAGAGCAGATTTAAATTCTTTAGCAAAAAAAGGAATTATTAGCCGTTGCCATGGTGGCGCATACATCGAATTTGAAACACTAGATAAAGTTGCTAAAAAAGAAATAATTCAATTTCTTGAGTGCAATGAAAGTTTTAATGAAAGAACAGATAAGGATGATGCCGTGTTAGGTAAAGTATGTGTATTAGGTTCATTTAACGTAGATATGATTAGTTACTTACCTCGGTTACCAGAGGCAGGCGAATCATTATTATCAAATAAATTTATTTTTTCTCCTGGTGGTAAAGGGTGTAACCAAGCATTAGCAGCGAGTTATTCAGACTCTCCTGTACACTTTATTACTAAGATAGGAACAGATCAATTTAGTGAATATGCAATAAATTTTATATCGTCATCTAAAATTAAAACGTCAACCATATACCAAACTGAAAAATATCAAACAGGTACGGCGTCTATATTTGTCTCTGAAAATAGTGGTGAAAATATTATTTCTATATATCCAGGTTCTAATATGGATATTACTGCTGACGAAGTGAAAATTCAAAAAGATAAAATTGTTAACTCAAATATTATTCTTCTTCAGTTAGAGACTAATATTGAAGCGTTAAAGGAAATTATTGAAATTGGTAATGAGTATAATATTCCAATTATTTTAAATCCTGCTCCGTATAACGACATCGTTAATGAATTAATTGAAAATATTGATATTTTAACCCCTAATGAAACTGAAGCAAGTCTGCTTTCTAACATTAATGTTATTGATTTAGAAAGTGCTAAAAAAGCCGCTGAAGTTATCTATCACAAAGGTGTGAAAAAAGTGGTTATTACACTCGGAAGTAAAGGCTCTATTGCATTTGATGGTAATAAATTTATTTATTCTCCAGCTTATACTGCTGTTGTTAAAAATACCGCGGGTGCAGGCGATGCATTCAATGGGGCTCTTGCTGCATCTTTGGCGAAAGGTAAACAGTTTTCTTACGCCTTGCGCTATGCATCGGCGTTTTCATCCCTTGCTGTTGAAACAAGTAATGCTTCAGAAATGCCTGAAGATATAAATGTTATGCATCGTATTAATCAAACAACCTATTCTCAGGTTGTGACTCAATCCCCTGAATAAATTAATATTCTGAAAAGAGGAAAAAAATGAAAATTCTATTTATTGGTGAATCATGGCATATCCATATGATCCACACTAAAGGTTATGACAGCTTTACTTCAAGTAAATATGAAGAAGGTGCAACTTTCTTATTAGAATGTTTAAGAAATAAAGGCGTTGAAATTGATTATATGCCTGCACATACCGTGCAAATGACATTCCCTAAAACCGTAGAGGAATTAGAAAAGTACGATGTTGTCGTTATTAGCGATATCGGTGCCAATACTTTCTTATTACAAAATGACACTTTCTATAATATGAAAGTATTACCTAACGCACTTGGATTAATTAAACAATATGTTAGCCAAGGTGGTGGTTTATTAATGATCGGTGGTTACTTGTCATTTATGGGAATTGAAGCCAAAGCTAATTATAAAAATACATTATTAGCCGATGTATTACCGGTTGACATGTTAGATGGTGACGACCGCGTTGAAGCCCCTGAGGGAGTTTTTGCAACACCCGCTAATACAGGCCATGAATCAATTAAAAACTTTGGTAATTGGCCAATGTTTTTAGGTTATAACAAAGTTGCTGCTAAAGAAAATACACAAGTTGTTTTAAATATTGGTGAAGACCCATTATTGGTATTCGGTGAATATGACAAAGGAAAAACAGGCTGTTTTATGAGTGACTGCTCGCCACACTGGGGAAGTCGTGAGTTTATGGCTTGGGAGCATTATTCAGATATGTGGGTAAATATTCTTAAGCAAATCGCTCGTTAATTAATTCTTTAAAAGTAAAAAATCAAAATAAAGAAAATGGGTGCTGAGTTAATTCAGCACCTTGTAAGCCGATTACAAAAAATAATGACTCATAGTCAAAAATCCAAAAGGAATATTTTATGAGTGTTAAAAGTTATTCTACCCCTTTTTTAATGATAGCGACGGTATTAGCCGGTATGTTATCGCCAATGCAATCCGCAGTGAATGGGCAGCTGGGTGATGTATTAAAAGATGGAAATGCGAGCGCCGTTATTTCATTTGCCAGTGGTTTGGTGGTGATGTTTTTTATCATTATAGCTAAGAAACAAACTAGACAACAATTTGCAGCAATTCCTAGCTTAATTAAAAATAAAAAAATTCCATTGTGGAACTGGTTTGCAGGCCTGTGCGGTGCGATGGTGGTGTTTTCTGAAGGCGCATCCGCGAGTGCATTAGGTATCGCAACTTTCCAAACTGCATTGATTTCTGCACTATTATTATCAGGTTTGCTGTGTGACCGTTTTGGTATTGGTATCGATGAGAAAAAACCATTCACTACCTTTCGTGTATTAGGTGCCATTTTTGCGGTTGTCGCGACGTTGTTTGTGGTTTCACCACAGTGGCATTCAAGTTCTGCCATTTATTTAGCTATTTTGCCTTTTTTAGCTGGCTTGTTAGCAGGGTGGCAACCCGCAGGTAACTCAAAAGTTGCAGAAGCAACAGGTTCAATGATGGTTTCTATTACGTGGAACTTTATTGTTGGTTTTACCGTACTGACGATAGCGCTCGTGATCCGTATGGCATTAGGTCATCTCACTTTAGATTTACCGGGTGTTTGGTGGATGTATCTAGGTGGCCCGTTAGGTTTAATGTCCATTGCATTAATGGCAATCTTAGTCCGCGGCTTAGGTTTGTTGATGCTCGGTGTTGCTTCAACGGCAGGGCAGTTATTAGGTTCGGTACTGATTGACTTATTGCTACCGTCTTTGGGCAATACCGTGTACTTAGTGACTATTATTGGAACAGTATTTGCTTTAGTCGGCGCAATTATTACGACCATTCCTGAGTTTAGAGAAGCCAAAGCGACAAAAGCCGCAGGAGTATAAAATGAAAGGTTATATCCAAACGGTGACAGGGCCCGTTAAAAAAGAAGATATGGGACTGACATTACCACATGAACATCTGTTTAATGATTTATCAACGGTTGTCGATGAGCCATTTTATGACTTCTCACATGTGTTGGTTGATAAAAAAGTCAGTGCCGATATTCAATGGGGACTGAAGCACGACCCATATTGCTGCTGTGACAATATGGATAAAAAGCCTATCGAAGATGTGATTTATGAAGTCAATAATTTTAAGGAACTTGGCGGTAAAACATTGGTAGATGCTACAGGTTCCAAAGCGATTGGCCGTGATGTACATCAATTGCGTGAAGTTGCCATTCAAACGGGTATTAATGTGGTTGCTTCTTCTGGTCTGTATATTGAAAAGTTTGAAGGTGACCGCTTAGTCAATGATATCGATGCTATGGCTAAAATGATTGATGATGAGCTCAATGTAGGCATTGATGGAACGGATATTTGTGCAGGAATGATTGGTGAAATCGGAGTATCTCCTTTTTTTACTGATGGTGAAAAGAATAGCTTAAGAGCGGCATCAGTAGCGCAACTGGCTAATGACCATGTCTCAATGAATATTCATATGCCAGGCTGGCAACGTCGGGGAGATGAAGTTCTCGATATTTTAATCAAAGAAATGGGTGTTAATCCCGCTAAAATTTCATTGGCACACTCAGACCCGTCAGGTAAAGATTTTGATTATCAACGCCGTATGCTTGATAGAGGTGTTTGGCTTGAGTTTGACATGATTGGGCTAGATATTTCATTTCCAAAAGAAGGTGTTGCACCAACAGTAACAGAAACAGCGGATGCGGTTTGTAAACTGATTGAGATGGGGTATGGGGCGCAAATCGTGTTGAGCCATGATGTTTTTCTCAAACAAATGTGGGCAAAAAATGGTGGTAATGGCTGGGGGTTTGTACCCAATGTTTTTCTCTCGTTATTGGCCAAAAAAGGGGTGGATAAATCGATGATTAACCGCCTTTGTATTGATAACCCTGCAAACTTATTAGCATAGAATACCCTTTGTTATTTTTAGAATTTTTTGGATGGAAAATTAGTAGCAATCACTTGTGGTTGCTACTTTTTTATGGCGCCTTTAAAACAGTTTGGTGACTTAGAGAAAAGTACCTAATACTATAAATCAGTCAATTGATTGATTTTTCAATGGGTTTGTATTGATGATAGATAATCAATTTTATTAATAAAGTTCATCTTAAATTAACATTTGCGGTAAATATCAATAACAATGGGTATCTAAATAAGATACAATTCTGCGCTATAAATTCGTACTCAGATGACGGAAAAACGTTGCACCTGCGCACTTCAATCAGACAATTTGCTGCCTATCTTGCACTATTGGCTGTGGCTATGCTGTTTATTGCTCCATTGTTCTCTAAATCGATGAGGCTGATGGAACACTGCGTGAGCCCTAACCCTAATAGTGCAATTGATCATTCATCGGCAGACCATACGATGCACACGCATCAAGGTATGCTGATGCCTGAAAATTGTGATGTTTCTGCGCCAATGAATCACATGTTAATGACGGGGATTGGGCAATCTCCGATGGAAGACATTGCATGTGGTTACTGCCAATTATTGATCCACTTTCCATTTCTTATCTTATTTATTGCTGCAGTTATTCGGCAATTAGCCACGCTGACACTATTTATTCCTTTTGAACGTTGTGTTCACATTTGGTTATTTAGACCATGGTCATTACACCTTGCTCGAGCCCCGCCTATTTCCTGATGTCTTAGCATTGTAAATATTACAAATCAATTTATTGCTATTTTGCCTTCACTGGGCAAAACGCGTTCGCTCACCTTGAATTTTTTTGCTTATTAAGCAATTTATCTGTGGGAGCTGAAATGTGTTTGCAGCCTAAAAGATGAAGGCAGCATCTTCCTTTTCTAAGAAACAGGTGAAAAATGAATACACACGTTTTTAAAGTGGCTCCTATTGCGACACTGGTCATTAGTGCAATTTTTACGGCGTCTACAGTTGCTAAAACTGAAATAAACCAAAGCCTACTTTCAGATAGTTCAGTGATGATTGTTACTGCGCCGGTCGACTCACCATTAACCATTACGACATCCCCTAAAACACCAAGGCAGCCAGTCCCTGCAAGTGATGGTTCTGATTACCTCAAAACCATCCCTGGTTTTTCACAAATACGTAATGGTGGAACTAACGGTGATCCGGTTTTTCGCGGCATGTTCGGTTCTCGTTTGCGTATTTTAACCAATGATAGTGAAATGTTAGGTGCGTGTCCTTCTCGCATGGATGCGCCGACTTCTTATATCTCACCGGAAAACTTTGATGTATTGAATATGATTAAAGGCCCGCAAACTGTTTTATGGGGGCCTGGAAATTCTGCTGGAACAATCCGTTTTGAGCGCGAAAAGCCGTTATTTACTGAAGCGGCTATTAAAGGCAACGCAAGTGCCTTAACGGCATCTAATGAGCGTTGGGATGGTAATGCAGATATCAGTTTAGGTAATGAAACGGGGTATATTCGTGTCATTGGTAATAAATCACGTTCAAATGATTATAAAGATGGCAATGGTGATAAGGTTCCTTCGAAATGGGATAAGTGGAATGCAGATATTGCTGTTGGCTGGACGCCTGATGAATACACATTATTAGAACTGACTGCCGGTAAAGGTGATGGAGAAGCTCGCTATGCGGGGAGAGGAATGGATGGGTCTCAGTTTAAACGCGAAAGCTTAGGTTTGCGCTTTGAAAAGAGTAATATCGGTGATGTGTTTGATAAAGTTGAGGCTAATATTTACTACAATTATGCCGACCATATTATGGATAATTACTCGCTGCGCTCGCCATCAGGCGGTGGAATGGGGGGGGGCCATATGGGGCATGGAGGCCATGGTATGATGAATATGCCAATGAAAATGCGCGTTGACCGTGAAACCATGGGCGGCCGTACCATGGGAACATGGCTGTGGAAAGATTATGAACTGCGTGCAGGGGCTGACATGCAGACCAATAAACACCGTAAAAACAATAATAATAGTTGGAAAAAAGATGCACAATTCCAAGACTATGGTGTTTTTAGTGAATTAACTTGGCATGCGACTGAACAAGGTAAAGTGGTCAGTGGAGCTCGTTTAGATCGCGTGATAGTTGAAAATAATACAGGCGTGGGTTCTTCAGGGCGAAATACGGTGATGCCAGCAGGCTTTGCACGTTATGAGCATTCATTATCTGGTACGCCGGTTATGTTATATGCAGGTGTTGGCTATACCGAACGCTTTCCGGATTACTGGGAACTGTTCTCGCCTAAACTCGGCCCAGATGGTAGTAATAATGTGTTTGATAAGCTAAAAACAGAAAAAACGACTCAGTTAGATATTGGGGCTAAATATAGCCATGAAGATACCAATGCATGGGTTTCTGCATATGTGGGTCGTGTCGATGATTTTATTCTCTTCCGTTATAGCGCAACAAATCCAAGAATGAGTCAGGTTGAAAATGTGAATGCATTAATTATGGGGGGCGAGCTCGGTGTAGCACAGAAACTCAGTGATGAATGGAAAGCGGATGCAAGCCTAGCTTATTCGTGGGGAGAAAATCGCACGGATGGAAGGGCATTACCGCAAATGCCACCGTTGGAAAGCCGTTTTGGCTTATCATGGGAAAAAGGTGATTGGACCACGACAGGTTTAGTCCGCGTTGTTAGCCGCCAAAATCGCGTTGCTATAAATGATGGTAATGTGGTGGGTAAAGACTTCAGTAAAAGTGCAGGTTTCACGATTTTTTCATTAAATACAGCGTATACAATCAATGAAAACATGAAATTAAGCGCAGGCGTTGATAATTTGTTCGACAAAACCTACAGTGAGCACCTTAACTTAGCTGGAAATAGCGGTTTTGGTTATTCATCCAATGTGCCAGTAAATGAACCAGGAAGAAATTTTTGGGCAAAAATTAATGTGACATTTTAATTATTAGATAAACAACCCGTACAGCACTTGTATGGGTTGTTTGCGAGTTATTAAATAATAACAGGAATATAGTAATTTAGCTCTTGAATGAAATTGCGTGAGTCATTCATGAATACTTCATAAGAGGGTTTAGATTTCAGGACATATTGTTCAACATCAGGCCCTTCGCCACGGACGATGTCCATTTCAGCAAGTACCTTCCCATAAGCAGTATAAATAATATCATTGTAATCTATACCATGAAGGCTACTAATGATCTTGATTTCTAAATAATCTCCTGCAGGTAATTGTAAGTGGGTTGTATGCGGAAGTGCAATCTCTACATCTTGTTCATCTAGAGCCGTGGTATACAGGAAATGGCCTTCAGCATTCGCACTTTGGTCAACACCATGAATTGCATATAAATGCTGAGTGACATAAGGGTTTTTATCGAAAAAAGCTTTCCAATAGTATCGGCGTAGCTCATCAGTTTTCAGGTTCCACTCATTAATATCTTTAGTGTAACGATGTTTAGTACCGAGCAAATTAATGGCTGGTAATTGAGTCAATTTAACTCGAACATTTAACTCTTTACTTTCTCGTAGAGGTAAACAGAACCCTTCAATCTTCCAACCTTCGCGTTTTCGATATTCAGAAGGGGTGAGATTAAATTGCTTTTTAAACGCGCGGCAAAAAGTTTGTTGTGAGTCAAAACGGTACCTCAGAGAAATGTCCATGATGCTGTCATTTGTTAGCCGTAATGCGACAGCAGAACAAGAAAGGCGTCTGGCTCGGATATAGGAACCAAGCGCGAGCCCTGTTTGATTCTTAAACAGGCGCTGAAAGTGCCATTTGGTGTATCCTGATTTATCGGCAACAGTATCTAGGGATAGGCGAGATTCTAAATTTTGTTCTATCCAGAGAATGATTTCCCTGATAACACTTTCTTGTAGCATGATTTTCCTTTCAGGTCTCTTTTACTTACCAATAAAATAATAAGCCATAAAATACATCAAGGTTATGACTGGCAAGTATTCATAGGTGCTCGTAATAGGATACCACGCCAACTGACAATTTTATTAAAAAGATGTGAAGTTAAGTAAGTTTTGGGAGGTAGAAAAGTAGGAATATTACCTAAATACACCTATTTAGAGTTTACATAATTTGTCTAATTTTTACATATTGCAGTATGGACTGAAAGTAATGAACATGGCATAAATAGGGTGAAGTAATTTTATTTTTATCGAAAACAGTCTGTTGAAGTAATCTATTTTGGAGGTTCAATATAAGAAGTGTGTAATGTAAACCATTAATCTGAAAAGGTCATTTAGTATTATAAGCATAACATGAAATATTTTGCTTTATCATCTAAATTTAATGTTGTAATTCCGACTAATAAATAAAAAAAAACGTCTTTTTTTATGATGTGAAAAAATTAAAGTTATTATAATTATCCTCTGGAAACTTATTGATACGCATGAATACAAATTGTCACTAATTTCTTAAGGTTATAACATTAAATCAAGCAAGATGGTTTTATCTAATTGAAGATCTAAGCTAGAATTTTAGTTAACGTGAAAATACAACGTTTAGTCGTCAACTGATTATAATGTAAATTTAGCTATTGATAGTGAGATTAAACAATGTGACCAGCTTCACGAGTTAAATGTAATGGTGAAATTATATAGTCTATTTATATCATTGTATTAGCTAAAAATTGGGTTTTTAAGTCATAAATGAATGGTCTTTAAATGACTTGTTTAATTAGGTTTTTATTATTTTAAGTCAATTTATAAATTTATGGTTGGTGATAATTTACGCACCGGTTAATTATATTAATTTTAATATTTAGTAGAGGTTATTATGGGGAAAGAAAGTATTGCTAAAATGCTAGGGATAAAAATCCGAAAACAACGAGAAAATCATAAAATATCGATAGAAAGAATGGCGAGCTTAATCGGTGTAACAGAAGAAGAAATGAATCGATTTGAGACAGGAGAGAGTTGTATTGATGTTGATTCATTATTTCAATTTGCATATCTCTTCAATGTTGACCCGGCTTCTTTTTTATATGGGGTTGTCAATGTAAATAGTGGAACGTGTAGATTAATACACTGATTGTAAGTAATTTGATTATGTTATATTAAATTTTACAGTACTATTATATAACCCACTAATATAATAATGTGTTCTGTTTCTATCAGAATAATCTTTATATTTTATGGTAATCAAATATATCCATAGATATTTAGCTGTTTTATTACTTTATCTGTTAGCTCATTAGCGTGGCTCCATTGATTAATCTTAGCTAATTTTGTGTTACTACTGAGTCTTAAAACAAATTGGTCAAGTTGCTTTACAATGAAATTATCTTGATTAACCTCTTGATATTTTTCATTAAAAGAAAGTTTTTTCTCTACCTCATAGCGGTTATTGCACTGCTTCAATGATAGTTTATCTGAGATCTTTCCTGTATTGAAAAAGATTTCAAATGAAACCAATAAACCGTTTTCTTGGCGTAGATTAATTATTAATACGTCGCCATCGGCTCTTTGAGTAAAGGGATGCGAGAACTGAATAGAAGGGAGTGAAAGGACAAAATCAGGCATTAATGATAACAATAATTCTATGTTCTTTGTGATGGTGTTTCGTAATATATTGAATGGTAGTTGGTTTTCAGGCTCTACTATTCGGTGTGTTGTGATACGTAATAACCCTGTTTCGCTACCCTGTTTAGGCATTAAAGATGCTTTTATTTGATTGAACTGGTTATCAAAGCTCAAAGGCTGGTTGTAGTCAATAAATACGTCATGGCGCACGGCTTGCTTAAATACTTCATTCAGTTCGCTTTCACTAAAGTTAGGGATATCATTTAATAGAACATCTTTTCCTGCAGTTACCGCAGTCTGAATAGCAAATCTTAGTAACTCATCACTGCAAGTGGATGTCATTATTATGCAATCAACGTCATCATTGTTGATTAGCTCTTCTATCTTTTTCTTTTGGCACATGAAGTCAGTCATAGAAGGAAGAGATGGGGACAAATGGCAAATTGACTTTAGCTCACTATGATGGGTGCAGCATTTTATCGCATCTATATAAAGTTGGTTATAAGGAGCAGTGCCGATTAAACCAATACCAGAACGATTAATTGACGTGACAGAATGCTGTTCTTCAAGTAAACGCAGGTGGCCGAGTAAATAAAGAAAGTGTGTATTTAACATGCTTAGCCCTTATTCTTAGTTTATCTAACACGCGATATAATTCCAACATAGCAGGATGAAATAATAATTTCATTTTATTGTCATTTTAGAATTTGTATTTTCTGATGGGATTCACAAATTAAAGAAAAAAATGAAACTTAATAAGTATTCAATAATGACGTGTATGTTAATCAGGGAAAAGGTAGGAAGAGGCTCTGAATTAATGGAGGTGTTTAATTACAGAGCCGTATAACTAGACTAAGCTGCTACCTTGACGATAGGCTAATGCAACGGTCAGTGATTGTGCTAAACATAAGGTGGCTGACTGCGAACGAAATGCATCTACTTGGGCTTCTTTGATAACAAAACAAACATCACTGAAACTTGCCAACGGGCTGATTTGGCTATCAGTAATAACGATTTGCTGTGCACCCGCTTGAGCCGCTTTCTCACTTACCATGACAGTTTCCGAGGCGTAAGGTGTGAAACTGATTGAAATTACAACGTCGTTTTCACTGATCCGACTGATCTGCTCTTTGAACATTCCACCAAGCCCATCAATAAGGACAGGACGGCATTCCAAATGGCTAAGTGCGTAACTTAAATATGTTGCAACGCTGAATGAACGACGCAAACCGATAATGTAGATATTCTGTGCATTCGCTAAAAGCGATACAGCTTTTTCAATATCTTCAGCAGGGGTTCTAGCTGCCATTTGTTGTAACGCTTGGGCGTTAGAATGAGCGAACTCCTTCAAAATTTGCGAAGGGTCATCACTCAGTTCTTGGGAACCATCCATTTCACGAAACATACGGGCTCTATCTGTGTAGCTGGCCGTCTCTTCCACAAGGTTCATACGAAACAATTGTTTCATTTCATTAAACCCACTGAAATTAAAAGCATTTGCAAAGCGGATCAGCGTCGAAGGCGGAACCTTAGCTTCCTTTGCAATGACGGCAACGGTATCAAACGCGACACTATTCGTATTGTCTAATACATAGCGTGCCACTTGCTGTAGCCGTTTACTTAGTTCGTCATATCGCGAGCGAACTTGCTCTTGAAACTCATTTAAATTTGATGCACTTGACATATAACCTCCAGAATTTGGCTCTAATTGTAGTTGTTTTACAGCGTTAGTCGAATCTTTTTGAAACACTTAGTTCATATTTAAAAATTTTCTTTTTTTAGAATCGTAAAGTAATTTGAATTTGGGATAATAAATTGAACAGCTTACATCAATTTGTTCTCTTGTTTTCTTGATTGAAAGAAAGCCCTGTTTAACTCAATACAACGGCAAAATAGCCAATAAATAGGTGATGGATATAAGTTTAGGATTGGTATTTTTTTAGTCGCGATTAAAATTTCGCAAAAACTTTGTCTAGATCACATAAATTGAATGTTATTTCAAATTTAGTTGTAAATGAAACAAATATTTCATATACATTGAGTAACAAGGTAACTCTGTCAGCTAAAGAGAGGCAACATGGAACAGATTCATAATTTCATTGGTGGTGAAATAGTATCCAGCAAAAGTGGGCGTTTTGCGCCTGTATTCAACCCGGCAACGGGGGAGCAAATTGCTCAAGTTGTACTCAGTAGTGCCGATGAAACAAAAAAAGCTATTGAGATTGCGAATAAAGCATTTCCTAAATGGTCAAAACTATCTCCCCTAAAACGCTCTCGGGTTTTATTCAAATTTAAAGCTTTACTTGAAGAGAATATGGATGAACTGGCGCGTTTAATTTCAAGAGAACACGGTAAAGTTTTTTCTGATGCGGTAGGTGAATTAACCCGAGGTTTAGAAGTCGTTGAATTTGCATGTGGTATTCCTCACTTACAAAAAGGTGAGCATTCAGCCAATGTTGCTACAGGTGTTGATAGCCAATCATTAATGCAGCCTTTGGGCGTTTGCGCGGGGATCACGCCATTTAATTTCCCTGCAATGGTACCGATGTGGATGTTCCCAGTGGCTATTGCAACAGGTAATACTTTTGTTTTAAAACCGTCAGAAAAAGATCCTTCTTTAGCATTAGCATTAGCTAAATTATTAAAAGAAGCTGGTTTACCTGATGGCGTATTTAATGTTGTTCAAGGGGACAAAGAATCCGTCGATGTACTCTTAACTGCACCAGAAGTTCAAGCCGTTAGTTTTGTTGGCTCAACACCTATTGCTGAATATATTTACACGACGGCATCCGCTCATGGTAAACGCTGCCAAGCACTTGGTGGCGCGAAAAACCATTGTATCTTAATGCCTGATGCAGACATGGGGCAGGCAGCTAATGCTATTATGGGCGCCGCGTTCGGTGCTGCAGGTGAACGTTGTATGGCATTATCCGTTGTCTTAGCTGTCGGTGATGAAACGGCAGATGCGCTCATTGCTAACCTGAAAGGCCAAATTGCTAAAATGTCCGTGGGCCCAGGTTTGACGGAAGGCAAAGAAAATGACATGGGGCCCGTAATTTCAGCACAGCACAAAGCAAAAATCTGCGACTATATTACCAGCGGTGAAAAACAAGGTGCGACATTATTGGTCGATGGCCGTGATTTTAAAGTGAAAGGCTTTGAAAATGGTTATTTTGTAGGGCCAACATTATTTGATAATGTCACGCCTGAAATGGACATTTATCAAGAAGAAATTTTTGGGCCTGTATTAGCCGTAGTGCGAGTTCCAGACTTTGAAACGGGTTTGAAACTGATTAACCAACATGAATATGGTAATGGAACGGCTATTTTCACTCGTGATGGCGAAACAGCGCGCGAATTCCAAGAAAATGTTCAGGCGGGAATGGTCGGGATTAACATACCTATTCCAGTACCGATGGCATTCCACAGTTTTGGTGGTTGGAAACGGTCTATTTTTGGTCCATTAAATGTACATGGAAATGACGGTGTTCGCTTCTATACTCGCATGAAAACAGTCACTAGCCGTTGGCCTGCAAGTGTTCGCTTAGAGCACCATGAAAGTAGTTTCACAATGCCAACCATGGAATAAACGGAGACCCGTATGAATAAGCAGAAAATGACGACCGCTCAGGCGTTGGTTAAATTTCTCAACCAACAATATGTTGATGTCGATGGTGAGCAGTATCCGTTTATTCAGGGAGTATTTACGATTTTTGGCCATGGTAACGTTGTGGGTTTAGGTCAGGCGCTTGAAGAAGCGCCTGGCCATCTACGCGTTTATCAAGGATGTAATGAGCAAGGTATGGCGCACATTGCGACGGGTTTTGCTAAACAAAAAAAACGTAAACAAATTTTTGCTGTGACATCCTCAGTCGGCCCTGGTGCCGCAAATATGATCACCGCAGCAGCAACGGCAACTGCCAATCGTATTCCATTATTATTGTTGCCAGGGGATACCTTTGCGACTCGTCAGCCCGACCCAGTATTGCAGCAAGTCGAACAATACGGTGATGGAACTATCAGTACTAATGATTGTTTTCGCCCAGTTTCACGTTATTGGGATAGGGTTTCACGGCCTGAACAGCTGATGGCGGCGATGGTCAATGCCATGCGAGTGTTAACTGACCCTGCGGATACTGGCACGGTAACCATTTGCCTACCCCAAGATGTTCAAGGCGAGACGTGGGATTACCCCGATTATTTTTTCCAAAAACGCATCCATCGTATTGAACGTAGACCACCGACAGCGGTGAATATCGAAGAAGCCGTAAATCTAATTCGTAGCAAGAAAAAACCATTACTCATCTGTGGTGGTGGGGTACGTTATTCCGAAGCTCACGACGCATTTTTGCAATTTGCTGAAGATTACCGTATTCCATTTGGCGAAACCCAAGCGGGTAAAAGTGCCGTCGTTGCTAGTCATCCCTTGAATATGGGCGGAATTGGTACAACAGGTGGGCTAGCAGCAAATTTGTTGGCTAAAGAAACTGACTTAGTGATTGGGGTGGGGACTCGCTTTACGGATTTTACCACCGCCTCGAAGTCATTATTTAGCCATCCAAATGTAACATTCTTAAATATCAATGTTGCGGAGTTTGATGCAAGTAAGTTAGATGCATTGAAAGTGGTTGCAGATGCCAAAGAAGCGTTACAAGCACTGAGTATAAAATTGAAAGATTCTCACTATGAAACTCAGTGGAGGGATGAAATTCAGCAGGCTAAACAACAATGGAAAAATGAGCTGGAGCGCTTGTTTAGTATACAGTACCGGCCATTAGATTTTGTTCCTGAAATTGCAGGCCATCTTGATGACAAGCTTGAAGAGTACCGTAAAACGCTTGGTACAGAACTGGCGCAAACACGGGTGTTAGGCTTGATGCAGCAATGTATGGAAGACGATGCCATTATTGTAGGTGCTGCAGGTTCATTACCGGGTGATTTACAACGTATTTGGTTACCAAAACAAAGGGATACCTATCATCTTGAATATGGCTATTCATGTATGGGCTATGAAATTGCCGCCGCTGTTGGAGCTAAAATCGCTGCACCGAAACAACCTGTTTATGCGATGGTTGGAGATGGCTCTTATTTAATGCTACACAGTGAACTGCAAACCGCGATTCAGGAGAATATTAAGATCACCATTTTATTGTTTGATAACGCGGGATTCGGCTGTATTAATAATCTGCAAATGAGCCAAGGCATGGGAAGTTTTGGTACAGAGAACCGCCATCGAAACCCACAGACGGGGTTGATGGATGGGCCGTTAGTGAAGGTCGATTTTGCTAAAAACGCAGAAAGCTATGGCTGTAAAAGTTATCGAGTACATGATGAGGAACAATTGATTGCCGCACTGAAAGACGCGAAGTCCCATTCGGGCTGTGTATTGATTGATATTAAAGTACTTCCGAAAACAATGACCAATGGTTATGAAGCTTGGTGGCGGACAGGAACGGCACAAATTTCTAAAAAGCCTCAAATAGTTGCTTCTGCTGAAAAGATTAAAGAGATGGTGGAACATAAAGTACGTCTTTATTAATCAATATATTGCGTTAGTGTCTTATAGTATCCAAATAACTCGACGGTGTTTTACCGTCGAGGAATGTTCTTCGTTTTCTTAATGGGTCAGATGTGTAACTAAGTAGGGTAGTTACTGGAAAATTAGCAGGGATTGCTTTGGTTTTAATTTGCATAGTGGTTATTACTTGCCGTTCTATATTCGCTATACTTCAAGTTGTATAGGGGACAGCACTACGCTAATCGCCAATACAACTCGGATCATTTGGATTATATACCCAGCTTTGGCTGGGTTTTTTTATGGTTCTTATAGTTTGAAAATTATTTTATTGAAATGTATGTTTTATTTTAAGGTAAAAAAAGATCAAAAAAAGAAGTTATGAAAATTTAATGTGCGAGCAAACACTGACTTTATTGTTAAATGCTGTTCGCTTACATTGTCAATTTGTGATCTGAATAACACTAAAAATACACTTTAATATAACATTTGTTATCTAGAGCCCAAAAATATAATTTTCAAAAAATTATAAATTGAAATGAATGTTTTATTTGGTATATTCCGTAATATCCAAATAGTGGATTTAAGGTATCAAGGAGCATTTGAATGTTCAATATAGCACTATTCGGCGCAGGACGTATCGGACAGGTTCATGCTGTTAATATTGCCGGCCATAAAGAAACCAAACTTTATTCTGTTATCGACCCTTATCAACCGAATGCGGTTGCCTTGGCTGAAAAATACCAAGCAAAAGTACAGACGACAGAAGAAGCAATGCAAGACCCTAATATACAGGGGGTTTTAATCGCTTCAGCCACAGATACTCACGCTGATTTAATCGAACTCGCCGCCAAACATAAAAAAGTGATCTTCTGTGAAAAACCTGTTCATCTCGACCTTGAGCGTGTGAAGCAGTGTTTAAAAAGCGTGAAAGAACATAATGTTCCACTGTTTATTGGTTTTAATCGTCGCTATGACCCTCAATTTCGCCACTTGAAAAATTTATTCCAACAAGGCGCTATTGGTAAAGCAGAATCTTTAATTATCACGTCTCGTGATCCGTCACCACCACCTGCGGAATACGTGAAAGTCTCCGGTGGTATGTTCAGAGATATGACGATTCATGATTTTGATATGGCGCGCTTTATGATTGGCGAAGAGCCTTGCTCTGTCTACGCACAAGGCAGCAATGTTGTTGACCCTGCTATCGGTCAAGCAGGTGATATTGATACTGCGTTTATCATCTTAAAATTCCCATCTGGCGCAATGGCGACCATTTCTAACAGCCGTCGTTCAGGTTATGGTTATGACCAACGCATTGAATTACATGGTGAAAAAGGCTTATTAACGGCAGGTAATATTAAAGAGAACAGTGTTGCGCTGTTAAGCGAAGTTGGGTGCTTATCCGCCAAGCCAGAGTATTTCTTCTTACAACGTTACCATGAGGCATACCAAGCAGAGTGGCAGCATTTTGTTGATATCTTAGCTGGTCGTGCGGAATCTGAAACGACAGGTACCGATGGTGAATTGGCTTTATATCTTGCAGACAAAGCGCTGGAATCATTAAAAACAGGTAAAGAAGTTAAATTGTAATTAATACGGTAATACTATTTAACTTAATTATAGACTTGCGGTTAAAAATCTATTTTTGGCCGCAATTGTAAATATATTCATTTATCAATGAGTATATAAAATACTGACCTTACTTTTATTTAATACTCTTTAGGCTTTCAATGTTCTGAGATTAATTGAGGCTTTTTATAATCTTACTTTTTTTAATTTAACTGATGTATTTATCGTTTTAAATTCGCGAAAACTATTTTCAAAGAGTTTATCGATCAGGCCTAAAGTTAGCAAAGTAGCGATTCAAACCAGAGTGCCAGAAACTTATTTCATTATTTAACATTTAACATTAAACATTTATTTAAATATTGAAAAATTGTTTTTTTGGTAAGACATAATGATTCAAATAATAAGGTAATAATATGTCATTAATCATGAATCTCAATCAACAACAGAGAAAAAGGTTGCACCAAATAACCTTGGTTGCAACCTTTGGTGGATTACTATTTGGTTATGATACTGGTGTCATTAACGGTGCATTTTCATCACTGAAAGAAAACATGGGCTTAACGCCAACCACGGAAGGGCTGGTAATGAGTGTTCTATTAGTGGGAGCGGCATTAGGCAGTGTTTGTGGTGGACGTGTAGCAGATTTTGTCGGGCGCCGTACTTATTTGCTTTACCTCTCATTTCTATTTTTATTTGGGGCATTTTTATCTGCGGCGGCTCCAAATATTGAAGTTCTTCTTATTGCTCGGTTTATATTGGGCTTTGCGGTGGGCGGGGCTTCGGTGACAGCACCGACATTTATTTCGGAAGTGGCTCCGACTGAAATGCGGGGAAAACTTACCGGACTCAATGAAGTTGCTATTGTTATCGGGCAGCTAGCGGCATTTGCTATCAATGCAATTATCGGTTCTATTTGGGGCCATTTACCGGATGTCTGGCGTTATATGCTGTTAGTGCAGGCGGTACCTGCACTGTGTCTGTTATTTGGTATGTGGAAAGCGCCTGAAAGCCCACGCTGGCTAATGAGTAAAAACCGTCGTGAAGAAGCGCTGAAAATCTTGAAGCAAATTCGCCCTGAAAAACGCGCCATTCAAGAATATGAAGATATCGTGACCTTATTAGATGTTGAAGCTGCGGAAGCTAAACGTCACCCGAATGCCAATAAACAAAATTTAGCGTTAATTTTTAATACGCCTTGGATTTTTAAATTGGTATTAATTGGGATGGTGTGGGCGGCATTACAGCAAACGACCGGGGTTAACGTTATTATGTATTATGGTACAGAAATTCTCAAAACGGCGGGTTTTTCTGAGCAAACTTCTTTAGTTTTCAACGTATTAAATGGTGTATTTTCTGTCGGTGGTATGGTGATAGGGGTTCTATTCCTTGTTGACCGATTTAAACGTAAGACGCTGATTGTTGGTGGTTTTGCTTTAATGGCATCGTTACACTTATTAATTGCAGCAACAGACTACTTCTTAACCGGGGATGTTAAAGCAACATTAATTTGGTTACTTGGCGCGGTGTTTGTTGGGGTTATGCAAGGAACAATGGGCTTTTTAACTTGGGTAGTACTTGCAGAGCTATTTCCACTTAAAATCCGCGGGTTATCTATGGGGATCTCAGTCTTCTTTATGTGGATTATGAATGCGATTGTGAGTTATTTATTCCCTGTATTACAAGCAGAACTTGGTTTAGGTCCAGTATTCTTAATTTTTGCGGTAATAAACTACTTAGCTATCGTTTTTGTGGTGAAGTTATTACCAGAAACATCAAACAAATCATTAGAGCAATTAGAAGAAGAGCTCTCATCAATGTAATTATTACTTATTGGTGGTGTGAATATACCTAATTAACTTAATCGAGGGTTGGATATGATAGAACAACTAACCACAAGTAATTTGCATTTAGGTTGTCAGGCAAGAAATAAAGCTGAAGTACTCAAAATGGTGGGTACGGAATTTAAAAATAAAGGTTATGTTGATAGGGATTGTGTGCATTTCTTAACGGAAAGGGAACAGCAAATATCAACATTTTTGGGGAATGGCATCACGTTGCCACATCTACCTAAGTCTGCTAATGATATTATCTTGCATACTGGTGTTGAAATTTTTCAATTCCCTGACGGTGTGATATGGGACCGGACCAATGTGATGTTTATCGCAATAGGTGTGATTGCAAAATCAAGAGAACACATTGATGTACTTAGGGAAATCGCACTGATTTTCAGTGATGAGTTTATTGCCAATGCATTGTCTTTGACATCAAGTAAAGAAGAATTTTTAAGCATTCTTCATCGCTAGTTTTGAGTTCTGAAGAGAGTATGGGATCTTTACCTGATCCCATACCCAATAAATTTCATCTTTAGTTATTCTATTTCATTTCATTCCACGTTATGACGCTTCTATTGTTTTTCCCTTCCGTAAATTTAATATTTATTTTCTTATATATTAATTGATTACATTAAAAATTCACGTTGGATCACATAATGAAATTAATATTTCCAATAATATTGAAAATGAAACGAATGTTCCGTATAACATGATTATTGAAATAAAAATCTGGAACAAGTATTAGGCCAGCCATTGTGTTACATAAAATGAGCGAGAGGTAGAACAGATGAAAGAGATCCGTATCGGGATGATAGGTACTGGCTATATAGGACGAGCTCATGCCATTGCTTATGCACAAGCAGCAACCGTTTTTCCATTACAGGGGAAATTGGTTCGTGAAATGATTGCAGAAATTACCCCTGAGTTAGCACAGACCCGAGCTCAGGAAATGGGATTTAATCGTGCAACCGATGACTGGCGAAAATTAGTTGCAGATCCAAATATTGACGTGGTGGATATCTGTTCGCCTAATTTCCTGCACAAAGAAATGGCAATGGAGGCAATTAAGCACGGTAAACATGTTTATTGCGAAAAACCATTAGCGCTCAATTCTGAAGATGCCAAAGAAATGGTCGAAGCGGCTAAAAAGGCGGGTGTTTTAACGTTAGTGGGTTTTAACTATATGAAAAACCCTACCTCTCAGCTAGCCAAAGAAATCATTGCAAATGGCGAAATTGGAGAAGTTATCCATTTTTATGGTACCCATAATGAAGATTATATGGCTGACCCTAGCGCGCCGATTCACTGGCATTGTTTTAAAGAAAAAGCTGGCCTAGGTGCCTTGGGGGATTTATCTGCACATATTATTAATATGGCGCAATTCCTAGTAGGGGATATTGAAACCGTTTGTGGTGATATGGAAATTGTCATTAAACAGCGTCCAGAAAAAGCGGGTTCAGCCGTCATGGTTACGGTTGAAAATGAAGATCAGGCGCATGCCATGGTGCGTTTTGCTGGTGGCGCAATGGGCGTTATAGAAACTTCACGAATCGCCGCTGGCCGTAAAATGGGACTAACCTATGTGGTGACTGGCACCAAAGGGACACTGTCTTTCACTCAAGAAAGAATGGCAGAGCTAAAGCTCTATCGTCATGATGAACCTAGCAACCGTCAAGGTTTTAAAACCATTTTTGTGGGGCCAGAGCACCCGGATTATGCGCCATTTTGTAATGGTGCAGGTCATGGTATTGGCTTTAATGACCAAAAAACAGTTGAAGTGCGTGATTTAATTGATGGCGTTGCAACAGGGCAGCCAATGTGGCCTGATTTTGAAGAGGGCTGGAAAGTATCACGAATATTAGACGCGATAGCACGTTCATATGATGAACAACGTTGGGTTAACGTTAAAGAAATCAATTAATTCTGTTGTAGTTAAGGGGTAATTAATGGATAAGCAGAAGAAGTTAGATGTTATCTGTATGGGCCGTATTGCCGTTGACCTGTACGGACAACAGATAGGTTCTCGTTTAGAAGATGTGAGTTCGTTTGCCAAATATTTAGGCGGCTCTTCAGGAAACGTGGCATTCGGCACTGCAATACAAGGATTAAAATCGTCAATGCTTGCCCGTGTGGGGGATGAGCACATGGGGCGTTTTTTACGTGAGGAATTACAGCGTGTAGGCTGTGATACCAGCCATCTTATTACAGACAAAGACAGATTAACGGCATTAGTTATCTTAGGGATCAAAGATCAGGATACTTTCCCATTAATTTTCTATCGTGATAACTGTGCAGATATGGCGATTACGCCAAATGATTTTACCGAAGAATATATTGCATCCGCACGCTGCTTGGCAATTACAGGAACGCATTTATCGAATCCGAAAACTCGCGCGGCCGTATTGAAAGCGTTGGAATATGCTAAACGTAATAACGTCAAAACAGCCATTGATATCGATTATCGCCCAGTCTTATGGGGGTTAACGTCTCTCGGTGACGGGGAAACGCGCTTTATTGCTTCCGATAGTGTCACGCAACAACTGCAAGATGTGTTATCGATGTTCGATTTGATTGTCGGGACAGAAGAAGAATTTCATATTGCAGGCGGGACAACGGATACGGTACAAGCACTCAAGAACATTCGCCAATTGACGGATGCGGAACTGGTGTGTAAACGCGGTTCTCTTGGCTGCTCCGTATTTAGCGGTGCGATCCCAGAAACATTAGATGAAGGGATCACTGTTCATGGTGTCAGAGTTGAAGTACTTAACGTATTAGGTGCTGGTGATGCATTTATGTCTGGTCTACTACGCGGTTATTTAAACGGTGATGGTTGGGAAAAAGCCTGTGCTTATGCGAACGCTTGTGGGGCTTTAGTGGTTTCTCGCCATGGCTGTGCACCTGCAATGCCAACAAAAATCGAGTTAGATAATTACCTTGAACGTGCTGCGGCAGTACCACGTCCAGATCTCGATCCTATACTCAACCATCTGCATCGAGTGACTTCACGTAGCACACAGTGGAATGAGCTCTGTGTCATGGCATTCGACCATCGCATCCAATTCGTTGATATGGCTCGTAATGCTGGTGCTGATATTTCCTGTATTCCTTATTTGAAGAAGTTGATTTTCCGTGCTAGCAGTGAAGTGGCTGAAGAAGCAAATTTACAAGGTAAAGCTGGGCTACTTTGCGACAGTACCTTTGGCCAAGACGTATTGAATGATGTGACTGGTCGTGGTTGGTGGATAGGCCGTCCAATTGAGCTACCGGCATCAAGACCATTGTGCTTAGAACATGGCAATATCGGTTCTCAGCTGATCAGTTGGCCAAAAGAGCATATTGTGAAATGTTTGGTATTTTTCCATCCAGAAGACAACCATCCTCTGCGTTTAGAACAAGAAAAAACAGTTCAGGAAGTGTACAGCGCTTGTTGTCAATCAGGCCATGAATTATTGCTTGAAGTGATATTACCCGCGGATATGGAACGCAATGATGAGCTGTATTTACGCGCAATCAAACGTTTCTATAACTTAGGTATCAAGCCTGATTGGTGGAAATTACCACCACTACAAGCAGAAAATTGGGATGAAGTCGATGCGCTGATCCAAGAGCGTGACCCATACTGCCGCGGTGTCGTGCTATTAGGGCTTGATGCGCCACAAGCTGAGTTACAAGCAGGTTTTAATGCCGCAGCTGGGAAACCCATCGTCAAAGGATTTGCTGTTGGTCGTACCTTATTTGGTAAGCCTTCGTTGGAGTGGATGAAAGGCGAAATCAATGACGATGAGCTAGTTCAGAAAATCAAAGCTAATTACTTAAACCTGATAGCCCTATGGCGTCAGCGTAAATAATATTACTTTTACCTACACAGGAGCTTCATCATGGCAATCCAACTTGGTATCAACCCTTTGACATGGACGAATGATGATTTACCCACTTTAGGGGCAGAAACATCTCTAGAAACATGTTTAACTGAAGGTCGTCAAGCAGGTTTCGCTGGTTTCGAATTAGGCAATAAATTTCCACGCAAAGCGGAAGTTTTAGGACCGATTTTAAAACAGCATGACTTACAACTGGTTTCAGGCTGGTATTCGGGAGAACTATTATCTCGCAGTGTGGAAGAAGAAATTGAAGCGGTACAAGGGCACTTAGCGTTACTGCGTGATTTAGGCGCTAAAGTGATGGTGTTTGCAGAAGTGACCAACTGTATTCATGGCGACCAAAACAAACCTGTTCATATGCGTCCATTGTTCCCAGCCGATAAATGGGAAGAATACGGTAAGAAACTAACCGAATTCGCGAAATATACCTTATCTCAAGGCGTGAAAATCGCCTATCACCACCATATGGGAACCGTGATTGAGTCAGCAGAAGATGTTGATAACCTAATGAAGTACACTGGCGATGAAGTTGGTTTATTGCTAGATACTGGCCACTTAACCTTTGCAGGTGCAGACCCGGTTGAAGTGGCTAAGCGTTGGGCAAAACGTATCAATCACGTACATTGCAAAGATGTCCGTGCAGATGTCCTAAAAGATGTTAAAAACCGTAAAACCAGCTTCTTAGATGCCGTATTAGCTGGTGTGTTCACGGTACCGGGTGATGGTTGCGTTAACTATCCTGACGTGTTTAAGGTATTGAAAAATAGCCAATATGAAAATGGCTGGCTGGTGGTTGAAGCAGAGCAAGACCCTGCGATTGCACATCCATTAACTTATGCCACATTGGGTTACAACAATTTGTCTAAGTTTGCTAAGGATGCGGGTTTAATCTAAATCGTCGTCATATTTCAGTCTGTGGCGTTGTTGGCTTCACTTACCCCCCCTAGTCACATACTTGTGTATGCTCCTAGGGATTGGTGCGCTAGCCGCCTAGCCACAAACTGAACTATTTGATTGATGAAACGGTTAGTGACTAAAAAGAATTGTCTATCTAGAATCTAAAAAGTGTCAGAGGAAAGTTATGTCAAAATTATTGTCGAAATACCATGCTCCAGATGCACATAAGCGTACTCAGCATATCACTCCACAAATCGCTAACTGGGGTTATGTTCACTTTGATGTTTACGAATTAAAACAAGGTGAGTCTATTTCCTTACCTGCTTCTGAAAATGAAATGTGCTTAGTCTTAGTCGCAGGTAAAGCGACGATTAAAACAACTAATCAAACGTTTGAAAACATTGGCGACCGAATGGATCCTTTCGAACGTAAAAAACCCTATGCTGTGTATGTGACAGCCCAAGAGTTTGCTGAGGTCATCGCAGATACTGACCTTGAATTGGCCGTTTGCAGTGCTAAAGGAAAGGGCACCTATCCAACACGTTTAATTGGTCCAGATGATATTGGTGCAGAGCAACGTGGCCATGGTTATAACAAGCGCTACGTGCATAATATTTTACCGGATGATAAAGCCGCTGACAGCTTATTAGTCGTGGAGGTCTTTACAGATGAAGGCTGCACCAGCTCTTATCCAAGCCATAAACATGACACCGATAATGAACCCAATGAAACTTATCTAGAAGAAACCTATTATCATCGTTTAAATCCATCTCAAGGTTTTTGTATGCAGCGTGTTTACACTGACGACCGCGAGTTAGATGAGTGCATGGCGGTATATAACAAAGATGTTGTTATGGTACCAAAAGGGTATCACCCAATGGCGACAGTGGCTGGCTATGATAACTATTACCTTAATGTGATGGCGGGACCAACACGTAAATGGTTATTTACATGGGAAAAAGACCATAACTGGGTGAACAGCGAAATCTATGCAGCGAAACATCGTGAAAAGTAAGTTAAAAACAGCAATATGTGAATGAATTAAGTTCTGTTATCTATCTTTGCCGGTAACTATTTACCGGCTTTTT
Source organism: Providencia sp. PROV141 (assembly GCF_028481645.1). Lineage (NCBI taxonomy): Bacteria > Pseudomonadati > Pseudomonadota > Gammaproteobacteria > Enterobacterales > Morganellaceae > Providencia > Providencia sp. PROV141. Next base: position 114,917 of record NZ_JAMPPR010000017.1, read on the forward strand.
TATGCTTAAACTTAATAGGCTGCGGTAAATTGTTGGCGAATAAATTGTGAATTATTCACTTCATCAAGAATAGCAACTGCAAAGTCTTCAACAGAAATTTTAGCGGGAGTATTACCATTCATTAATAATTGATTCCCGCCAAGCCGGAAGGTTTCTGTTCTTTCTCCTTCTTCAAGCATGGCGGCAGGAGAAACGTAGGTCCAATCTAATGAATCAATGGATTGTAATTGGTTTTTAAATTCTCTCATTGCTTGGGCGCCAGGCTTTATTTCAGCAGGAAAATCAGGGGAGTCAATTAAATCAATACCTGCAGTGGTTTTTAGACTTCCTGCACCACCCACAACAATGAACCGTTTGACCATGGATTTTTGTACAGCATGTAAAATTGCGAGGTTACCCGCAACAGTATCTTGATACAAATTAGGGTTCTGCCAACCGCCATTAAACGCACTGATGACAACATCCTGCCCCTTTAGCCGAGAGGTTAACCATGGAATATCGGTGATATCTCCAGCCGCGGTGATTAAGTGAGCGTGTTGAGATAGTTGATTACTATGACGAGAAATCGCTGTTACTTGGTGATGCCGAAGTAGCGCTTCAGCAACTAATGCTCTGCCAACAAAACCTGTTGCGCCAATAATCGATATTTTCATCTTCAGTTCCTCTTTGCTTGAATGTCACACTCAAGAGTAATGATACTGATAGGGCTAGGCTTTAGGACTAAGACTTCTTTTCCCAATGTGTTCTTTTTTGAGTATAGAACAGACGTTCTTATTGGGGAATATGCTTAATTTTATTTTGTTTCTCTAAATAACTTTAAAATAATACTCGTCATGATGGCGATGGTTCCTCCTAAGGCGGTTTCAAGAACGCGGTCAAACAATAATTCATAGGTTGGGTGACGCCAATATATAACGAGCTCAAGAATGGATAAAATTAAGCTTGTCACGACAAATGTCATAAACGTATATCCATGATGAAAACTCATTGGCATTAAAAAGGCGAATACCACAACTGCAATTAAACCGATGTATGGCATAAGTGGTAGGTTGAATAAAAAATACAGCAATAAAACAGAAATAAGGCTGCCTAAGACTCTCTGCAAAGTAATTTTAACGATGCTTTGTGATTTTGGATGCAATACAAAAACAAAGGTCAATAATGTCCAATAAAAGTGCCCTAGATCTATACTGCGTGGAATGGCAAGTGCGAGTAATAGCCCTAAAGCATAAATCATCGAACGGGGAATAATATTTTTTCTCAACGTAAACAAATTTTGTTCAACTAAAGCACTCGTAATAACGCTATGGCGTGTCATTTTATGACTAAGGAGATAATACGTGATTAGCGTTACTCCACTGCCAATAATAAAACCTAACGCCAAACTTCTTGATATATCAGGTAAAATGGTGCCAATTGTCGACATGATAATCATAAACTTCATCGTTAAATCCATTGCGGGATCTGTGCCATACAATTGGTAATAAATGAACGAAAAAATGGCGAGATAAATATAATACGCCGTACCAAGCCGCAGGGTATCACCGATAAAAATAGCCACTAAAATCATCAATAAACAACAAGCGGTGTAAGCATAGTTTTTATATTCTTTTGCTGCATTGAATAAATTAAATGAATACAGTGTTGAGAATGTCGCCCACATCGCTGCTTGCGCATCTAAAATCACAAAAGCAGTTGCGGCACTAAAAAACATACAGCTGGTAAAAATAATCCCATCATGAATAGCAGGAAACGTTCTCATAATTCGATGCTCGTAAATAGAAGCTTAACTCATTAATTAATAACGTAATTAAATATTATACGGTGTGAAATTTCAAGGCAATCACTCAGTATTTATGACAAGTTACCATTAAATGGTATCAGTGGCGTTGTTAGTATTGATATTCTGTTTTTATGTGACAAAAAAGGCATAATAGGGAAGAGCAGTCGTAGCAATCATAAAGGTAATAAAATGCAAATAATCAATCCTCATGATTTTGTTTGGGTCAGCAGTAATAATGATGTCGCGATAGAATCGCTTCCTGAATGGGTTGGCTCACAATGGAACAGTAAATTACCGTTGACGGTATATCGAAATAAAGCGGATGAGAATAAACTGACTGTCGCAATTCGAGGAATTAAGCCACACCAACGCATCACGACACAAATTGAAAAATCGGCAATCACGCATATTATGAATGTGGAATCCTTGGTGGCAAATTCGGTGGAACTACAACGTTCAATGTTTATTGCTTTACCACCTGTGCAGGTTTTATGGATCATTTCGCAAACTAAATGGCCTTGGCAATGGGGAGTCACAGGCAGCTGTGCTTACACTTTAGCGACAGATATCCAAAGTATGTTGTCAGACTGCGACCTTGATGTGGTCATTCGCTGTCCGAACCCTCAAGAAAAAGAAGATTTTGCTGAGTTTGCTATTAAGGCGAATACACCCTATTGCCCAATCGATATCCATGTTGAAACGCCTAAGGGTGGGTTTTCATTAGCAGAGTGGTTTAAAAATGAAAAGGTTACATTACACACACCACTTGGCGATGTTATGACGGCAGACCCGTGGGATGAGAAATTATAGTTGTCATTTGTCTGTTAAATAATCGACTGTAGCTTGAATAGCCGACAAATTGGTTAAATATTAATTTTGATGTTCGAGCAGGTGATTTTTTACTAATCAAATAAAATCGGAGGCACATAATGCCTCCCCATTCGCCTATTATTAATGCTCAATATTCGGTTCTTGTAAACCTGCGTCATGCCATTCTTTCATTGCAGGCAAAACTAAAATTCGGTCAACCCATTGTTTAGCCGCTGGGTTTACAGGTAAATGATAACTGCGGATTCGGAAGGCAACGGGTGCAAAGAAGGCATCTACAGCCGTAAATTCACTGCCCGCAAGCCAAGGGCCGCCAAATTGGTTCAACCCATCCTGCCATAGTTTCTGCAAGCGGTTTAAGTCAGTTTGTAATTCAATTGAAATATTATTAAGTGGTGCATTATGAGCACCATCCATCGGACACTGCTGGCGTAACGCACTAAAACCTGAGTGCATTTCTGCGCTAGCACTTCGAGCCCATGCTCTGGCTTTGCGATCTTTTGGCCAGACTTGCGGGAAGTCTTCTGCAATATATTCACAAATGGCTAATGAATCCCATATTGTTTGGTTTTCATCGATTAAACAAGGGACTAAACCGGTAGGGGAAAAACGACTGAATTTCTCATGACTGCTTTTACCGTTTTCAAATAAACACAAATTTTCTTCAAACGGGATCTGTAATACCTTTAGTAAAACCCATGGGCGCAATGACCATGAAGAGTAGTTTTTATTTGCTATCCAAAGTTTATACATAGTATTTAACCTATCAGTCAGTTCGCGCAATGTTAAAAGGACGAATACCAATGTATGGGGAAAAAGGCAGACCTACAAATGTTATTTTATCGAAAATAGCTTATATCTATTAGGAATAAGCTAGATTTAATTGAAATTAATAAATAAATGAACTAAGTATTTAGTTACGACCATTTACAAAAGTGGAAGAATCTTTATTCAACTTTTATAATTAAAACTAGACAAAATCAAATAGTAATCTATTTTTCATTATGTTGATCGTATTTGAATGTCTTCAACAAAATATTTGTTTAACTTTGGGATAGGAATAAAATTAATTTCACCTTATGATTATTACGGCTTAGTTAATAAAATATTACCTTCTTCTCTAAATGGTTTTTATCATGCAATGGAAAAATAATGCAAGCCGCTATGGGCATATCTCTTTGCTCGTACATTGGCTAGTCGCAATTGTCGTATATGGAATGTTCGCTTTAGGTTTATGGATGGTGACACTAGGCTATTATGATAGTTGGTATCATCAAGCTCCTGAGATACATAAAAGTATAGGAATATTATTATTTATTGTTATGGCATTTCGTGTGATTTGGCGATTTATTTCACCGCCGCCGAAGCCATTAGCAAGCTACAGTAAATTAACGAAAGCTAGCTCTATTATTGTTCAAATTCTGATTTATATTATTTTATTCAGTATTTTGATCAGTGGTTATTTAATCTCAACTGCTGATGGACAACCTATTAGTGTGTTTGGTTGGTTTGATGTTCCTGCACTATTTACCGGTGCTGCGACACAAGCAGATACCGCAGGTGAAGTTCATTTATATTTAGCTTGGGCAGTGGTTCTATTATCAGTGTTGCATGCTTTTGCAGCTTTTAAACATCACTTTTTTGATCGTGATATTACATTAAAAAGAATGTTGGGTTTTAACCCCGATAAGTAACGTGGAGATAATTATGTTGAAGAAAACGGTTCTTGGTCTGGCTACTGGTGCACTTTTTTTAACGGCAGGTTCAGCATTAGCAGAAACTTACCAATTTGATAAGCAAGGCCAACACGCGTTTATTGAATTTCGTATTCAGCATTTAGGTTATAGCTGGGTATATGGTAGTTTTAAAGACTTTGATGGGTCTTTTACTTATGATGCAAAAGATCCATCAAAAGATAAAGTCGAAGTTACTATTAAGACAGGTAGCATTGATACTAACCATGCAGAGCGTGACAAACATTTACGCAGTGGTGATTTCTTAAATGCAGCCAAATTCCCTGAAGCGAAATTCGTTTCAACAGAAGTGAAGAAAGACGGTGAAGCCTACAAAATCACTGGTGATTTCACTTTAAATGGTGTCACTAAGCCAATTACATTAGACGCTAAATTAATGGGCGAAGGTAAAGATCCTTGGGGTGGATACCGTGCAGGTTTTGAAGCAGAAGGTAATATTAAGTTAAAAGAATTTAACATCAAATCTGATTTGGGTCCTAAATCTCAAGAAGCACAACTGTTGATTTCAGTTGAAGGTGTTCAAGTTAAATAAGATTTTTATCATAAAAAACCTTCAGGCTTTCGAGTGCTGGAGGTTTTTTTATATCCAGCGTATTATAAATTGTTTCTTTGTGGCAAATTCCCCCGTCTGAACCTCGCAATTTCCCTTATTCCTATAGCTAGACGACTTTAATACAAGCTAAAATAAGCATTATTACTTTTTATCGTTCAATTCGTGGCATTAACACTTTAGATACGTGAATATTATCGGTTTTAGATGCCATGGCATTATATGCAATTGGTTCTACAGTATATAAGTAGCTTGAAAGTGTTTGTGGGGAACCGTTTTACAAGAAAAGGCAGGGTAACTTTGAATACAAATAACTCACGTAAAACCGCATTAATTGTTAGCATTATTTTTATTGCATTTGCATTCGGTTTTTATTGGTTAAGTAAAGATAACAATGTGTTATCTACAGAAAATAATAGTGCAATTCATTCAGAGGCACTTGCTCAAGTTGAAAAAGAATTACCGATTATCGCGACGGTTAAGAAAATAAGCCCTGAAACCTATCAAAGTTTTGAGCATCTAATTACACAATACGACCCAACTAATGAAGATTTACGCCGTCAACTGTTTGACCAAGTAGTCGGGAATGTCATGAAGTTAGTACTAGAGCGTATGGAATATGCCTCTGATGACTCCGTGATTAACTTTACTAGCAGAGTTAATGATTACCTAAAAATCTTATTGGAAGAAGACCCAACGGGAAAAACGTGTTTTTATTCACTATTTCCGCATTTGAGAGAGACAGCAGAAATTATTCCACCACAAAAAAGCCAAGCTGTTTTGTTGAAACAAATTCAGGCAACCAATGAACTTTTAATTTCAAGTGAAGCGGGTGTAAAACAGGCGTTAATGTCCCCGACAGAATATTCTGAGGAATTAACCCAACTTGCTAGCGGGCTTTCTGCAAAGTATGGTGAAGATACTGCAATTCTTGGGAATTTAGAAGCAGGGAAGAAATCACCGGCACTAGCGTGCCGTATTTCTATTAGTTTTTATGATGAAATATTATCTATTCCAGATAATCCGAAAAAAGCGGCATTGTTACGTTCTTTATTTTCATCAGTAAATAATTAATTCTTTTTAGCAAAATGGTACTGATTAATATTGGTGCCATTTTGTGTCATTAAGTATTACATTTCATAGCGTTAATCGCACTTTTTTTAATGCATTATTATTTGAGCATAAATAGTTCGTATTTATGTAGTATGCTTATTATATAAATTTATTTTTAACTATTTTGGAGATGGCATGCAATTTATTAAGAAAAGTATCATCGCACTTGCCGCTGCGGCTGCGATATCAATGCCAATTGCAGTAAGTCAAGCTTGTACTCGGGTTGTTTATTTAGGTGAAAATGAACAGATAATGACCGGAAGAACAATGGATTGGAAATACGATATAGGCACTAATCTATGGATCTTTCCTCGAGGCATGGAGCGTGATGGCATTGCAGGACCTAACTCTTTAAAATGGAAATCAAAATACGGTAGTGTGATCGCCTCAGGTTATGATATTTCAACAACTGATGGAGTGAACGAAGAGGGTCTAGTTGCCAATTTATTATGGCTTGCTGAATCAAAATACCCTCAAGTAGATAATCAGCAACCTGCGTTGTCGATATCGCTATGGGCACAATATGTGCTAGATAATTATGCGACAGTGGAAGAGGCAGTTGCAGCCCTAGAAAAAAATCCACTGGTCGTGGCAACGGATAATGTTCCAGGACAGGATAGGTTAGCGACTTTACATTTGTCATTATCAGATGCGAGTGGCGATAGCGCAATTATTGAATATATTGATGGTAAGCAGGTCATTCATCATAGTCGCAAGTATCAAGTTATGACTAATTCGCCTACTTATGAGAAGCAATTAGCAATGCAGGAATATTGGCAAGGAATTGGTGGTACTGTCATGCTACCGGGGACAAACCGTTCCGCTGATAGATTTGCTCGTGCGCAATTTTATATTAATGCAATTCCTCAGAAAACAACGCCTAATAAAGCGGTCGCCAGTGTTTTCAGTGTCGTACGTAATGTGTCTGTTCCTTACGGATTGACGTCCGAAAATTCACCTGAAATATCGTCAACGCGTTGGCGGACATTAGTTGACCATAAACGTCAGCTCTATTTTTTTGAATCTGCATTGACGCCAAATATTTTTTGGACTGATTTGGCAAAAATTGACTTTTCAGCAGAAACTGGACAAGTGAAAAAGTTGGATCTGGGTGAAGAGCAGAGCCATATTTATTCGGGGGATGCGACCAATAAATATGTGGTTACAAAACCTTTTGAATTCTTAGGGTTAAGTGCGAAACAGTTAGGTTACTAACTTATCCTATAGCGCGTATCAGCCCTCTTTATCTATAGGGGGTTGATATGAATCAAGTCCTCGATAATTTATCCATGAATGTTTTGCAGATAGCAAACGAACGATATAAGATGTATTTAAAATGCAACTTATTGGTGATGATATGAATAATCTCGTGTGTTACAAAACCATGCCGGTTTGGAATAAAGCGTCTTTACCGTTAATGTTCCAAGAGCGTCATAATACAAAAGAAGATACATATGCACAGTTGAAAGTGCTAAAAGGCTCTTTAGATTTTATCATTTTTAATGAGGATGGCAGCGAACAACATTTTACTTTTGATATTCATAACCAGCCGCCTATTATCGAACCTCAAGTTTGGCATCGTATTTCTGCTTGTAGTGATGACATGGAATGCCAATTGGCTTTTTTATGCAAACCAGAACTGAAATTTTATAAAGAACACGGGTTAACGACTCCACATTCAGAAGTGCGTTACCTGTGTGAGAACCACCTTAGTAAGCCATGTAAAACATTAGATTTAGGCTCGGGAAGGGGCCGCAATAGCTTTTATCTTGCCTTACAAGGTTATGACGTGACCTCGGTAGATATCAACCCTCAACATATCCAAGCGATTGACTTTGTTAAAAAACAAGCCGCAGTAGAAAATATTCATACGGCTGTTTATGACATTAATAGTCACCAGATAAAAGAGGATTACGAACTCATTATTTCTACTGTCGTACTGATGTTTTTGCAGCGAGAAAAAATTGCTAATGTCGTTACCAATATGCAAGAACATACCCTACCAGGGGGCGTTAACGTTATTGTGTGTGCCGTTGAAACGCCAGATGCACCACTGGATTTAGTGCCATTTAAATGCTTCTTAAAACCAGGGGAGCTTGAAGGATATTATAAAGATTGGGATATTTTAAAATATAACGAAAACCCTGGGCACTTACACCGCACTGATTCACAAGGTAATCGTATTAAATTAAACTTTGCAACACTCATTGCGCGGAAAAAGTAAGAGATTAGTATAGGTTATCTTAGTAAGAGAGTTGCCGAGGGTGGCAACTCTTTTTTATTTGCTAATATTTAAGGTTTGCTGGCGGTAGTGTTAGCGGTTTCTTTTTCGCTTCGGGCTAAAGTTTTTTCGAGCAAGACAGAATATAGCGGTTTGCCACCTAAAAATTGGGCTATCATTGTGGCGCCAATGCAGGTAATAATCATCGGTAAGATTAACTGGTAGTTATTTGTCATTTCTAAAACTAAGACTATTCCAGTTAATGGCGCTCTGACGGTTGCGGCAAATAATGCGCCCATGCCTGCAATAGCGAAAGTTCCTACTTCAATTTGGTAATTAGGAAATATTTCGAGGGCAGCGTAGCCGAAAACACCACCAAATAAGGTACCAAGGGCGAGTAAAGGGGAGAAAATACCCCCTGGAGCACCAGAGCTAAAGCTAATCGTCGAAGTTAAAAACCGTAAAGCAAAAAATATGAATAATAAAGTGATGGTAAATTGGCCAGCAACCATCTGGTGGATCACCGAATAGCCGCCACCAACAATTTCAGGTAGATAAACACCAATTGCACCACAGGCACCACCAATTAGCCCGCCCATCAATACAAAGCGAGAAATTTTATTTTGGTAAAATGCTAAAAATTTACTTTGTAGGTACAATAAAAAACCATTAAAACAGATACCGATAACACCAAACATTAATCCTAAAATTAAATAAAGCCATAAAGTATTCATCGGTGCAGAAGAGAATTGACCTATATTTAATATAATAGCTTCCCCATTAATTAACCGATAGACAATGGTGGAGGTAACAACACCGATAAATACCGCTTTAATTGAAATTAAACTGTATTTAAATTGCGGGCGCATTTCTTCAATAATAAATAAAATGCCAGCTAAAGGGGCATTAAATGCTGTAGATAAACCAGCAGCAGCACCAGAGGCAAGCAAGGTATGGCGCGACTCGTTATCTTTTAAACGAAATAAATCATAAAACATTTGGCTAAGGTTCGCACCAAGCTGCACAGTTGGCCCTTCGCGCCCTAACACCATGCCTGAACCTAATGTCCCTAATCCACCAATAAACTTAACTGGGATGACTCTCCACCACCTTACGGGGCGCAAATCCTGTAATGCTCCTTCAATTTCTGGGATCCCAGACCCACCCGATTCAGGAGAGAACCGTTTAACTAGGTAATAGCCTAACATGGCAAGAAGTGCCGAGATAAAAAACATCCCAACAACCATCAACCATTTTGGAGCAACCCATTCACTCACTGATTGAACGCGATAGTTGCTAATCCAAGTTGTTCCTATTTCAAATAGAGAACCGATAAGACCGACTGCAGCACCAATGAGTGCCGCGAGTAGTAAGATTTTTACAGGTGTTTTATCTGATTCTTTTAACCGTTTAAAAATCCGTAACCGGCCTTTTATCATAGATTTACTTGCTGAATTTACCTGGCTCATCTTTATTGGATTCTCTTTATACGATGGAATAACAATCAGTTATAGGTAAGTATAACAAGAGTTACCGTAAGAACGTTATCAGGAAAAAAATAAAATGCAAAATAGTGTATTTAAGCAAGGAAACTGAGAAATAAAAACCAGCAGCACGAATAGCATACTTTCATTACCGTGAATAGTTCTCATTTGCAATGAATATTAATATAGATCAATAAACCATTAGATAATGAATAATTCCACTTTTTTATTCTAATAAAGAGCGTAGTCTTAATGTTGTATTTCAAATGCAACTTTAAGAGGCGAATAACATGTACTGTGTGCAATGTGAACAAACAATTAGAACTCCAGCTGGAAATGGCTGTGCATACGCGCAGGGTATGTGCGGTAAAACAGCAGAAACATCTGACCTACAAGATTTATTAGTTGCTGTATTGCAAAGCTTATCTGCAAGCGCAGTCACTGCTCGCTCGCTGGGTATTATTGACCATGATATTGATAGTTTTGCTCCGCGCGCATTCTTCTCAACCTTAACTAACGTCAACTTTGATTCAGAACGTATTATCGGTTATGCCCGTGAAGCTATTTATTTGCGTGATAAATTAATCAAGCATTGCCAATCCGTGAATAGTGTAGTGGCTTTCAATCATCCATTAATTAATTTGCAATTAAATGGAACTGACATTCCAACCTTACAGGCACAAGCGGCTCAATTTTCATTAGATATTGATAAAGCAGAAGTCGGTGAAGATATTCATGGGTTACGTATGTTATGCCTATATGGCTTAAAAGGGGCGGCAGCCTACATGGAACACGCCCATGTTTTAGGTCAGTATGATAATGAAGTTTATCGCCAATATCATGAAATTATGGCTTGGCTTGGAACATTGCCATCAGATATGAATGAGCTGCTTGATAATGCCATGGCAATTGGTCTGATGAATTTCAAGATCATGGAAATTTTGGATGCAGGTGAAACGAGCGAATTTGGTCACCCAACTCCAACGGAAGTTAACGTTCGTCCAGTCGCAGGGAAATGTATTTTAATTTCAGGTCATGACCTGAAAGACTTAAAAATGTTGTTAGAACAAACTGAAGGTACGGGTATCAATGTTTATACCCACGGTGAAATGCTGCCAGCACATGGTTATCCAGAGCTGAAAAAATATGCGCATTTAGTCGGTAACTATGGTAGCGGTTGGCAAAACCAGCAGGTGGAATTTGCTAAATTCCCAGGTTCTATCTTAATGACTTCTAACTGCATTATTGACCCTGATGTTGGTGATTATAAAGACCGTATCTGGACACGTAGTATTGTAGGTTGGCCAGGTGCAAAACATTTAGTGGGCGATGATTTTTCTGCAATGATTGCTCAAGCTCAGTCGCTTGCCGGTTTCCCGTATACCGAAATCGAGCACAAAATTACGGTTGGCTTCGGTCGTCAAACACTACTCGGTGCGGCAGATGCGGTGATTGATTTAGTTTCACAGAAAAAATTACGTCACGTATTCCTCGTTGGTGGATGTGATGGTAGCCGCGGTGAGCGTAGCTACTACACGGACTTTGCGCGTAGTGTACCCGAAGATTGCTTAATCCTGACACTCGCTTGTGGTAAATATCGTTTTAATAAATTAGATTTTGGTACGTTAGAAGGACTACCACGCTTATTGGATGTGGGCCAATGTAACGATGCATACTCTGCCATTATGCTTGCAGTGAATCTATCAGAGAAACTTGGTTGTGGTATTAATGATTTACCATTGAGTCTGATTCTGTCTTGGTTTGAGCAAAAAGCGATTGTTATCCTCTTAACATTATTAGCGTTGGGTGTGAAAAATATTTATACCGGCCCAACAGCGCCTGGTTTCTTAACTGAAAACTTATTGAATGTGCTAAATGAGAAATTTGGCATGCGGAGTATTACGACAGTTGAGCAAGATCTGGCAGAAATTTTACCTGCATGATCAATAAACCGATAGAAAAAGCTTAAAAACGATGTGAAAGACGGGGGTTGCGGCCCCCTTTAAAGGAGTAGCGCAATGACCATGCCAAGCAGTTTATGTCCAAATAGAATGCAAGTTCATTCTATTATTCAAGAAACATCAGATGTCTGGACAATTAACCTTATCAATCATGATTTTTATACGTATTCACCCGGTCAATATGCTTTGGTCAGTATTAAAAATAGTGATGATGTCATGCGTGCTTACACTCTTTCATCATCACCGGGACAAAGTCGTTTTATTTCCATTACTGTCAGGCGGTTAGACGATGGTGAAGGGTCAAATTGGCTAACGCGTTCAGTTAAAGAAGGTGACTACCTTTGGCTTTCTGAAGCACAAGGGGAATTCACCTGTGCCAATCTAAAAAACTCCCAGTATTTGATGCTAGCTGCTGGGTGTGGAGTGACACCGATTATGTCAATGACACGTTGGCTGATGGTGAATCGCCCAAATTCCCATGCAAAAGTGCTATTCAATGTTCGCGATGATAAGCAAGTCATTTTTGCTGAGGAATGGCAAAAGCTCGTCCGGTTATATCCAGAACGGCTGCAATTGTGTGTCATGGCGGAAACACCAGATAATGGCGATATTGCTCAAGGGCGTTTAACTGAAGAGAAATTGAAAGCGCTAGTGCCAGATATTGATTCACGAATTGTGATGACGTGTGGGCCTGTACCTTATATGAAAAATGCACAGCAATTTGCTGCAAATTTAGGTGTTCCTGCTGAACATTTCTTTATGGAGCGTTTTTCTACCGAACCAGAAATTGTTGATAGTGAAGATATTCTTACGTTAAAAATTCGTCAACGATTAGTCAATTTTAAAGTCCCAGTGGGGACGTCTTTATTATCTGCACTAGAACAAAATAAACAACCTGTTATTGCGGCTTGCCGAGCGGGTGTTTGTGGCAGTTGTAAAACAAAAGTGTTGTCAGGAAATTATACAACCACAAGCACAATGACATTAACCGAAGCAGAAATAGCGGAAGGTTATGTTTTAGCGTGTAGTTGCCAATTGCAGGGCGACACTGAAATAGCGTAAAGTTATTTCATGTGTGCAAACTGTCTCATTAGATTATTAATGGGACAGTATTATAAAATAAATCATAGTAATTATTTACAATACTCGAAATGAGAGTGTAATTAATGTTCCGGTAGTGAACTACGTAAAAAATAAATAGATAATTTACTGAGTGTATTAATTGCTGACACAGCAACCTCTTTGTTTGGGTCTTGACATAAGTCTATGATTCTTATGATGGCATCATTATATTCAATCGTTGCTTTGAAATCCCCTAAAGCAGAAATGGCAGCAATTTTGATTTCATCATTTACGCGAAATGTTAAGTTTGTTAACATTCCAACAATTACTTTATCCATAATAAAACTTTCACTGTTAAATAAAATAAAAAATATTCTAAGATAATTCTTGTGATATTTAATACTGTATTGATATCTGAAATTAAATATTAACAATTTAAAAGAATAGTTTTCAATGATAATTTCGAATTAAATAATGACATAAGTGTATTTTCTTATCTCATCATTTGCTTATTTGATTCTTTTTAATATAAAAAACCAATGATTCATTGATATTAGTGATTGCGTATACTCTAATAAAGCGTTTCAGTTATATTTAATTAGGCTTACTCCTTTATATTGTTTTTTTGTATTGTAAGGTAAATGGGCAGGTAAGTTTTGCTTAATTATCGATAAGATTTACTAAATAATATTACAAATATTATTTAGATTTATCTAAGGGTTGGTTATTGATAAGTAACTAAATATATTTATTTTAATTTGAATATTTAATTTTATTATTAGTTACATTTTGTTACTTTGTGAAGATATATTTAATATAAACTTAAACGAAACCTAAACAATAAGTTTCTCATGCGTAAAAAACCGTAGATATAGGGTGGCAATTAATTCATCAATGGGTATAATTCGCGCCGCATCCAAAGTGCAGTATCTCGTTAGGCGAGGCTCCTATACAAACATAGGTTACTGATCTGACGACGTCGAGAGACGCCCAAGATTAGGACAGGATATATCGACCGAAGGTATATCCCCATGTAACTTCCTGCTAAATCAGGATACGTTGTATAGTGCTAAAACCGAGACGAAGAGATAGCTTTCGCATTCTCTCATCTGGTTTCGCCCCTATGTGAGTACTGTTTGAGTAACCAACAGTAATAGGGACTAAAAAAATGACATTCACTACCCAGAACAAAGCGGGAGCAGTTGCTATTGCTCAATCCGCAATGAAAGGCGCGCGCCTCAAAGACAATAATACACCGTCACCAAAAGTTGATGATGCAACAGTTAGCGCTTATATGAGCCAATCATATTTGCCAGTCTCTGTCGCAGACTCAATAGCTTGCGTGAAACAAAATCTTATTGAGCACCTTGATGGCGAGCAAATCCCAACCTATTTATTTGTTGTCGATAACGACAATTATTTAAATGGTATTCTTTCAGTTAAATCATTATTAGCCTCACCTGAAAATTTATTAGTGTCTGATATCATGAGACACAATTATTTTTCTGTCGCCCCAGAACAATCACGTCATGATGTTTATGACCTGATTAATCATAGTGGTTTAGATATGATACCTGTGGTGCAATTTGGCAAATTGATGGGTGTTTTGCGTCCGCAAGATATCGCCGAACTGATTGAAGATGAGAATACACTTGATGCGCAGTTACAAGGCGCTACCACTCCATTAGATGAGCCCTACTTAACGACAAGCCCTGTAACTTTATGGCGTAAACGTGTCGTTTGGTTGTTGATGCTATTTGTGGCCGAAGCGTATACAGGAACTGTATTAAAAGCATTTGAAGAACAACTCGAAGCCGCAATTTCGTTAGCGTTTTTCATTCCGCTGTTGATTGGTACAGGCGGTAATAGTGGAACACAAATTACATCAACATTAGTCCGTGCAATGGCACTGGGCGAGGTGAGTTTACGTAATCTCGGCACAGTACTAAAGAAAGAGGTCTCTACCTCATTTTTAGTTGCGGTGACTATCGGTGGTGCGGCATTAATCCGTGCATGGATTTTAGGTGTTGGCCACGAAGTGACTATTGTGGTTAGCTTAACCATCGTTGCGATTACAATGTGGAGCGCGGTTGTTTCTTCCATTATCCCAATGGTACTGAAGAAATTAAAAGTGGACCCAGCAGTTGTTTCTGCACCGTTCATTGCAACTTTCATTGATGGAACTGGCTTAATTATTTACTTTGAAATCGCAAAATTAGTGATGACGGAGTTTGCTTAAGCGCACACCTCAAACTTGATGCGGCAGAAAGGTTAATTTTCTGCCGCAGCGACAAAAACCTCTTCTTGTTTTAACACTTCCCCACATTTTCGACATAAATATTGGTTTTCACCACGTAGCACTTTGTTATGACGGCGTATAGTTAATTCATGGGTCATTTCACAAGCACAACGGTAGCGAAATGTTTTACTTTTTACTGTCGTAACTGCAAAGTTGTGTGTGCGTTTAGCCGTGACTTCCAGTACGTGTTGCATCATCCATTTCCATTCTTTGCCATGCGGTGCGATACCTTTGCGGCCAAATACTCGAAAAACCAACAAATGCGCTAATTCATGAGGCACAACCTCATCAATAAATTGTTCTGTATTTTCGATGAGTAAACTGGGGTTGAGGCGAATTTCCCATTCTTTTAAGTAAGCACTACCCGCAGTTGTTCCCCGTTGCTTGTAGTTAACTGTTGGTTCTGGAAATGACTGTTCGAGTTTGTGCTCTGCAAGTGCGAGCTTTTCTCGCAATATGCGCATAACTTGTTGTTGTAAAAAAAGTGGAACACGGATTGTTTTCATGGAGTAAAGGATACGTGAAGGCAATGGGCATAAACAAGTAATAATTGACATATATTATATAAAAATATATATTGTATTTTTATATAATATAAATCAGCAAAAACATATGCACAATAATACACCTGAACAGCAATTATTAGCGATGAAGCAGGCCGCGTCAGAAACGGCTTCGTTATTGAAAACATTAGGGAATCCAGATCGTTTAATTTTATTATGCCAATTAACACAGGGTGAAGCCTGCGTGAGTGAGTTAGAAGAGCAGTTAGGAATATTACAACCGACACTCTCTCAGCAATTAACAGTATTGCGTAATGAAGGCTTAGTGATGACACGTCGAGAAGGAAAGCGTATTTACTATGCGATTGCAGATGAGAAATTATTTACGTTGCTCAATACGTTATACCAGCTTTATTGCCCTGTGAAGGAGAAATGAAATGACAATCGATTGGGCTAATTTTACGCCACTATCTGCCGCAGTTGGCGGTGTATTGATAGGTTTAGCCGCTGCAATTTTATTAGTTTTTAACGGCCGTATTGCGGGTATTAGCGGTATTTTAGGTGGGTTGCTAAAACCAACGAAGGGAGATACGGCGTGGAAAGTCGCTTTTATTATTGGTCTGATGAGCGCCCCAGCGCTATTTACTTGGTTGGCGTATACACCAGAAGTTAGCATTGCAACCAGTACACCTATTTTAGTTTTAGCTGGGCTGTTTGTTGGTTTTGGCTCACGGCTTGGAAGTGGCTGTACTAGCGGCCATGGGATTTGTGGCATGGCAAGGTTATCTCGTCGTTCAATTGTTGCGGTATTGGTCTTTATGATTGTGGCTTTTGTGACAGTCGCATTAGCTAACCATTATGGGATAGGGAGATAAACCCATGCCTATTCTTATCGCATTAATTTCAGGGATACTGTTTGGTTTAGGGTTGGTCATTGCCGGAATGGGAAATCCAGCAAAGATTTTAGCGTTTTTAGATATTACTGGAACGTGGGATCCCTCTTTATTAATTACGATGGCAGTTGGAATGGTAATCAGTGGTATTGCTTTCTTAGGGGTTAAAAAACGCTCTGTTAGTGTACTAAATTGCCCATTGCAAATTCCGACCAATCAAACGATAGATAAAAAACTAGTCACCGGAAGTGTGTTATTTGGTGTGGGATGGGGGTTAGCAGGGATCTGCCCAGGGCCTGCATTATTGTTGACAGGAATGGGATTAACACAAGGGATAATATTTACATTAGCGATGGTTGCAGGAATGGCTATTTTCCAGTTTACGCAAAAAAATTAACCGTTAATTCAGCGCAATAAAAAACCCATCATTAGATGGGTTTTTTTGTATATGGTTTATTTACCGAAGTGATTACAAGCCTGCGGCGGCACGCAATGCTTCAGCTTTGTCAGTTTTTTCCCAAGGGAACTGAGAACGACCAAAGTGGCCGTATGAAGCAGTTTGTTGGTAAATTGGGTGTAATAAGTCGAGCATCTTGATTAAGCCGTAAGGACGTAAGTCAAAGAATTCACGAACTAATTGGATTAATAATGACTCATCAACTTTACTTGTTCCAAAGGTTTCTACCATAATCGATGTTGGTTCTGCCACGCCGATAGCGTAAGAAACTTGGATTTCACAACGGTCTGCAAGGCCCGCAGCGACAATATTTTTTGCTACGTAACGAGCTGCATAAGCTGCTGAACGGTCAACTTTTGACGGGTCTTTACCAGAGAATGCCCCACCACCATGGCGAGCCATACCGCCGTAGGTATCTACAATGATTTTACGGCCTGTTAAGCCACAGTCACCCATCGGCCCACCGATAACAAAGCGGCCTGTTGGGTTAATAAAGTACTTGGTATCTTTTGATAACCATTCTGCTGGTAGAACTGGCTTGATGATCTCTTCCATCACCGCTTCATGCAGATCTTTTTGTTGAATATCTTCAGAATGCTGAGTAGATAAAACAACGGCATCAATACCCACAATTTTGTTATTGTCGTATTGGAATGTTACCTGGCTTTTCGCATCTGGGCGTAACCATGGCAACGTGCCATTTTTACGAACATCAGCTTGGCGTTGAACTAAGCGGTGTGCATAAGTAATAGGAGCAGGCATTAATACATCAGTTTCGTTGGTTGCATAACCAAACATTAGGCCTTGGTCACCCGCGCCTTGTTCTGATGGGTCAACACGGTCAACACCTTGGTTGATATCAGGCGATTGTTTACCAATTGCACTTAAAACAGCACATGAATTGGCATCGAAGCCCATTTCGGAACTGGTGTAGCCAATTTCGCGAACAGTTTTGCGCGTGATTTCTTCAATATCAACCCAAGCACTGGTGGTGATTTCTCCCCCGACCATTACCATACCTGTTTTGACGTAGGTTTCGCAGGCAACGCGAGCTTTCGGGTCTTGTTCCAGAATAGCATCAAGTACTGCGTCAGAGATTTGATCAGCAATTTTATCTGGATGCCCTTCTGATACAGACTCAGAAGTAAAGAGATGTGTAGCCATGAGATTAATACCTTAAGAATTCGCAAATTTATAATTGGATGTTTTAACATCTAGACGGCTATTTTAGTCCCATATGGCAAAAATTTCTACCTGTATTTATACAAAAAAGGTATAGGGCTATAAAACAGCAACAGATAAAGTTTTATCGCAATTTAGTCATTTTGGTTTTGCTTTTTGAGCGCAATAGATGTATAAACTGCGACCGTAACGGATGGTTGTTATTTCCCGTTATATACCAGCAGAATAATATAAAACTTCTGCTATCTATCAGGAATGTTTATAAACTTTTGAATTTCAATAAAAAAATAAGGTGATATAGCTTAAATCAACAGGTCAAACTGCCAAAATAGTGCTACCACATTGAAATTTTAAAGGGGTAAACAGTTATATTGGGGGTTAATGGGTAATGATCCATAATCTACTGAATAACAGTATCCAACCGTCATATGCGGATCGCCGCGTGACTTTGGCATTTACTTTCCTGTCATTCTTTACTTCATCACGAAGTTACCGTCACATCTTTAATACACCTTCGAGGCTGAGTCATTAATCTGTCAGCTTAAGGTCGTATATTGTCACTGTTTAGAAGTTCTAAGCACTTTTTATTAAAATCTGAGTATTGCCGTTTCCCCGACATAACTGCCTTGCAGTGTTATGTCCTCACTGACATGCATCAGGAAGGAGAACGCGTCACTCACCCCTCCATAAAAGGAGTTTATTATGAATGATAATATCGCTCGCAAAATGCGTCAGACGTACAACATCGCGTATTGGGGTGGTGGTTACTATCAGGTGAATGAGCGCGGAAATGTCTGTGTTTGCCCAAACCCTGAGAACCCTGACACCTTTGTTGATTTAGCTGACCTCGTTAATCAGGTTAAAGAAGAGCAGGAGCATTTACGCTTACCTGCATTGTTTTGTTTCCCGCAAATTTTACAGCACCGTTTACGTTCAATAAACGCAGCATTTAGACGTGCACGTGAGTCTTATGGCTATAAAGGCGATTACTTTCTGGTTTATCCCATAAAAGTTAACCAGCAACGCCGAGTCATTGAATCGCTGGTTAATTCTGGCGAGCCGCTCGGCCTTGAAGCGGGTTCAAAAGCTGAATTAATGGCTGTTTTAGCAAACGCAGGTAAAACACAAACGGTTATCGTCTGTAATGGGTATAAAGACCGTGAATACATCCGATTAGCGTTAATTGGGGAAAAATTAGGTCACAAGGTTTACCTTGTTATCGAAAAAATGTCTGAAATTGAGATGGTATTGGCAGAAGCGGAAAGCTTAAATGTCACGCCACGCCTCGGGGTTCGTGCTCGTTTGGCTTCTCAAGGCTCCGGTAAATGGCAGGCAAGTGGCGGTGAAAAATCTAAATTTGGTTTGGCTGCAACTCAAGTACTGCAATTAGTGGAAATTTTACGCAATGCCAATCGCTTAGACAGCCTGCAGTTACTTCATTTCCATTTAGGCTCTCAGATGGCCAATATTCGCGACATAGCTACGGGTGTTCGTGAATCAGCGCGTTTCTATGTGGAACTACATCGCCTAGGCGTTAACATTCAGTGCTTTGATGTGGGCGGTGGTCTTGGTGTTGACTATGAAGGTACTCGCTCTCAATCCGATTGCTCGGTCAACTATGGTTTAAATGAATACGCTAACAACGTGATTTGGGCAATTGGGGACGCGTGTGAAGAATTTGATTTACCACACCCAACGGTAATTACCGAATCTGGCCGAGCGTTAACAGCGCATCATACGGTATTAGTATCCAATGTGATCGGGGTTGAGCGTAACGAATTTACTAAAACAACACCGCCTCATGAAGATGCGCCACGTTCATTGATTTCCTTATGGGAAACGTGGGAGTCAATGCAGCATCAAGGTAATAGCCGTTCATTACGTGAATGGTTGCATGATAGCCAGTTCGATTTACAAGAAGCGCACACTCAATATGCACACGGCGTACTAGATTTAACGCAACGAGCATGGGCAGAAGAGTTATACCTAAATATTTGCCGTCGCATTCAACAGGATTTAGATCCAAGCAATCGTGCTCATCGTCCAATAATCGACGAACTGCAAGAGCGTATGGCTGATAAGTTCTATGTGAATTTTTCATTATTCCAATCGCTGCCAGACTCTTGGGGAATCGACCAAGTGTTCCCAGTGTTACCGATTGAAGGGTTAGATAAACCATTAGACCGTCGTGCGGTACTGTTAGATATCACCTGTGACTCTGACGGTATTATTGACCATTATGTTGATGGTGATGGCGTTGAAACCACAATGCCAATGCCTGCGTATGACCCTGAAAAGCCGCCAATGATAGGTTTCTTTATGATTGGCGCGTACCAAGAAATTTTAGGTAACATGCATAACTTGTTTGGTGATACTGCCGCAATAGATGTCTGGGTTGATAGCCAAGGCAACTTGCGTTACCTGCAAAGTGAAGAGGGCGATTCTGTGGCCGATATGCTGCAATACGTCAAATTAGTACCGGAAGTCCTACTAGAAAGCTTCACAGAGCAAGTAAAAGGCACTGGTTTAAGTGAGCAACTCCAAAAAGGCTTTGTGGAAGAGTTCGAGAATGGTTTGTATGGGTATACTTATCTCGAAGACGAATAAATGCTTAATGCGCGTCATATTTCGTGCTGTGGCGGTGTTGGCTGCATTCGCCAACCCTAGTCACATACTTATGTATGTTCTTAGGGCTTGGCGTATTTTGCCGCCTAGCGACAGCACGAACTATTTAGCGCACTATATGAGTCATAACGTATTAAGATACTGAACAGATAATAACTTTGTGCAAATAACATGATTTGTTTATTATTTATACTGTACGAAGTTAATTAGGTAGAACGATTCGAGCCAAATATTAAAAGGGCTTGCTAACGGGCAAGCCTATTTTGAGGAACAAAAATGATTAATAGTACTTTAGGCAATCAAGTTGATAATTCACTGGTTTCTAACGCATTTGGTTTTTTACGTTTTCCATTGAATTTTCAACCATATAGCTCAGATGCGGAATGGGTGATCACGGGTGTACCATTTGATATGGCAACCTCAGGCCGTGCAGGCAGTCGTCATGGGCCAGCCGCTATTCGCCAAGTGTCTACTAACCTTGCATGGGAAAGCCATCGTTGGCCTTGGAATTTCAAGCTAACCGAACGTTTAAATGTCGTCGATTGTGGTGATGTGGTGTTTGCTTTCGGTGATGCACAAGACATGAGTGACAAGCTGCAAGCACATACTGAAAAATTGCTTGAATCAGGTAAACGTTGCTTAACCTTTGGCGGTGACCACTTCGTCACACTGCCATTGCTGCGTGCTCATGCAAAACACTTTGGTAAAATGGCTTTAGTTCATTTTGATGCACATACCGATACTTATGGTAACGGTAGCAAGTTTGACCACGGAACCATGTTCTACCATGCGCCAAAAGAAGGGTTAATCGAACCAAATCATTCAGTGCAAATTGGTATTCGTACTGAACATGATAGCGACAATGGTTTTACTGTATTGGATGCAGGTCAGGTGAATGATCGTAGCGTGGATGATATGGTTGCGCAGATCAAAGAGATTGTCGGTGACCTACCTGTTTATCTGACTTTCGATATTGACTGCCTTGACCCTGCATTTGCACCGGGTACAGGAACCCCTGTTATTGGTGGTTTAACGTCAGATCGTGCATTGAAGCTATTGCGTGGCATACAGTCATTAAATATCGTGGGTATGGATTTAGTGGAAGTTGCCCCAGCTTATGACCAATCTGAAATCACGGCATTAGCCGCAGCATCTATCGCATTAGAGATGCTGTATATTCAAGCTGCTAAAAAATAAGTTATTTTTAATTGCATCAATAAGCCACCGATTGGTGGCTTTTTTATATCCATACTTTATATAAGTGTTTATCAATTATACTAAAAATCAACAAATCGCATTTTTTGTTTATTGAATTGAGAATGATTTTTATTAACAATAATCTTATAATTTACGTCTATATGTATTTTTCTACGGTAAAAAAACATATTAACCTTGTAAATAGTGAAATATTTTTTATAAATAATAAATATTAGGCTAAAATTATTACTTTGTAACTTATTGTTATTGTTGCTAACTTAATATTAAAGGTGAACTAGTCAATTTGGCTATTATTCAGTAGGAGAAAAGTATGGCGTTAAATAATAAAGTTATTTTAGTTACTGGTGCCGCTCAAGGTATTGGTCGTGGTATCGCATTGCGTTTAGCGAAAGAAGGCGCTGATATCGCACTGGTGGATTTGAAAAAAGACAAGCTCCAAGATGTTGCCAAAGAAATTGAAGCGTTAGGCCGTAAAGTAACAACATTTGCCGCAGATATCAGTCAACGTGACCAAGTTTTTGCTGCGGTGGCTCATGCGGAAGCTGAGTTGGGTGGTTTCGATGTGATGATTAACAACGCGGGGATTGCACAAGTTAAGCCAATCGCTGATGTTCGCCAAGAAGATATGGATTTAATCTTCAAAATCAACGTAGATGGAACCTTGTGGGGCATTCAAGCTGCTAGTGAAAAATTCCAAGAACGTAAACACAAAGGAAAAATCATTAATGCATCCTCTATTGCAGGACATGATGGTTTTGCAATGTTAGGCGTTTACTCCGCCACAAAATTTGCCGTACGCGCATTAACGCAAGCCGCGGCAAAAGAATACGCCAGTTCAGGTATAACGGTGAATGCTTATTGTCCTGGTATTGTTGGAACAGATATGTGGGTAGAAATCGACGAACGTTTTTCTGAAATCACAGGCACGCCAAAAGGTGAGACCTATAAAAAATATGTGGAAGGCATCGCATTAGGTCGAGCACAAACGCCAGATGATGTGGCAGGTTTGGTTGCATTTTTAGCGAGCGATGACTCTGACTATATTACTGGCCAATCTATTTTGACTGATGGCGGGATTGTGTATCGTTAATTCATTCATATGAATTTAGGATGCAAATAATAGCCGCGATGAATAACTCATCGCGGTTTTTGTTTATGCGGCGTATTTTTGAATATCAACTAAGATATTGTCTGCTTGAGTCCAAAGTAAAGAGCCGCCTTCTTGCGGATGTAAATGGTGGTTGCAGTTTAGTAAGCGACCGGACAAAATTTTACCAAAATCGGGTGAGTGCACGGTGCTCATATCCAATTCGCCATACCATAAGGATGTCGGGCATTGAATATCTTCAGGGGTGAATCCCCAAGGCTGTAAAGAGAGGATTAAATCCTGTACATAACCTTGATTACCTTGGGCAAAAGCGCGTCGAATACACGCAGTATAGGCATCAAGGAATTGTTCTTCATTATAAAGTTGTTGGTCAATATCTGCGCTGCAATTAAGAATAAATGCCAGCAACCACTCACCAGTGACATTCTTCAATAGCCAATCTGACAGGGCTTCAGGGGTGTTAAGGGCTTGCTCTTGCATGTTCACAACATCAGTGCGGAGTATTGCGCGAGTTGCAGGGTATTCAAATTGGTCTTGTCCAGACACAATAGACAGTGAAATAGGCTGGCAATAGTGGGCGATAGCCATGGCAAAAACAGCACCTTGAGAAAAACCAACGACAGAAAATTGGGTAATGGATTGTTCATTTAGCAGTGTTTGCACATCCATAGCAAAGCTTTTCAATGATTTTTCAGGGTGAAAAGTGGATTCACCAAGGCCCGCACGTTCAGGAACAATCAAACGAATGTTCAGTTGTTCGAGTAAATCCAAACCAAATCCTAATGAACCACTCATCCCTGCTCCTGTACAAAAAACAACAGGGAAACCTGTTTTAGGGCCTGATTCAAACCAGCAAAATTGGCGGCTATCAGGTAATTTCATCGTGTGTTGATGTGTGTTGGTCAGTGGTGCGTTATACATGGTGAATTCCTAACACAGAGCAGGTATAGATTGGGTGATAAGATAGGTCAGTTAATAATTATTAAAACTGGCATTGTTATAGTTGCAATTTTAAAGTATTAAATAGGTAAAATGCAAAATATTAGCTTAATAAATATCAATTCATTAACAATGAGAAGAGTAAAATGGCATTTTCTGAATCAGAAAAACAGATTTTATTAGCAGTTAAAGGTGTCGGGCCCACAGTGATTAGCCGTTTAGAACAAATGGGGTTTAGTTCACTCGCACAATTGAGCGAAGCTTCCTACGATGAAATTTTAATTTCTGGGGCCGCATTAACAGGCTCAAGTTGCTGGAAAAATAGCCCGCAAGCGAAAAAAGCGGTAGAAGGGGCTATTTTAGCAGCTAAACAAGCGGTTAGATTGCCATCTTAATCAGTTTGGTTTCTCGTTTTCCATTTCTTACTGCGCAAGATATTGAGAACTTGTACTGCCATGGAAAAGAACATCGCAAAGTAGATATAGCCTTTTGATACATGAATTTGAACACTTTCAAGTAGTAAGGTGAAACCAACAAGAATCAAAAATGATAAGGCTAAGATTTTTACAGAAGGGTAGCGCTCAACAAAGTCGCCAATGGGTTTGGCCGCAAGCATCATAATGAGCACAGCGATGACGACCGCAGCCATCATGATAAATAAGTGGTCTGATAGCCCCACAGCCGTGATCACGGAATCTAAACTGAAGATAATGTCTAATAAAGCAATTTGAACGATAGCGCCCCAAAATGAACTGACTTTTTTATTTGCTAGGTTACTTTCACCTTCTCCTTCAATCGTATCAAAAATTTCTTGGCTTGCTTTCCATATAAGGAAGATCCCACCTGCACATAATATGAGGTCGCGAGCGGATACCACATGATCAGCGACAGTAAAAAGTGGGGTGGTAAGGCGTGATAACCACGCAATAGAAGCCAATAATGCAAGACGCATCACCATTGCTGCAATAAGCCCAGTCCGTCTGGCACTATTTTGTTGGTGATTCGGAAGTTTGCTCACCACAATACTGAGGAAAATAATATTATCAATGCCTAGGACAATTTCTAATATGGTTAGTGTCGCGAGTGCCATCCAGGCATTGGGATCCAGTATCCACTCAAACATCTTAGTACCTTCTAATTAACGAATTAAACAGTGATAATAATTTATCGTCTGCTTTGGTACAGGCGATGGTTAGCGACTAACTTAAACTAAAATGCCGCGCTAATAAGGGCGCGGTAAAGTCTTTTTTGAGATAAAAACCACGTGGTAGCGTCATAATAGGCTGACCAAACTCACCAACCGCTTCCGTTAATGCTTTATTGTTCGCGGCTTTAGGGCGAATTTGTAATACCTGCCCATGACGTGCAGTAATACTTTCAACTTTGCCTAACACAATGAGATCCATTAACTCTTCCCAATCTTGCCGTAGCAACTGTTCTTCAAACGGAGACGGGCTCCAAATTAATGGGTTTGCGACTCTACGTTGTGAGAGCGGGATTTGCCTTTCCCCTTCAATAGGGAACCATAAAATACGGGACAGCTTGCGGCGAACATGGCTATTTTCCCATGTTAAACCACTGTTTCCCGTTAATGGTGCAACAGAAACAAAAGTGGTTTCAAGTGGAACACCATAACGGTCAATCGGAATGGTTTTTAATTCAATTCCAATATGGGCGAAATCTTGCTCTGCCTTACTTCCCGCACTCGCGCCCAAATAATATTCCAATAGCATGCCAACCCAGCCTTTATCGCGCTTGAGATCAGGAGGAATAGGGATAGCAGCGTGTTGGGCGAGCTCACCAAGCGTGTAGCCAGCAAGAGCTTGCGCTCGGCTCATTAAGGTCGCTTCGTTATCAGGTGGTTGTGGTGCAATAAATGGCGTCATGGTTTGAATAGTAATGTATAAAAAATAGCCAGTGGAAATACATATAACTCAAGAAGTATAACACTTTTTCTTTGGTATTTTTAACTATCTGATATATAGGAATATAATATTATTTATTTATCCAAATTATAAATTATTACAGAGGTTATTCAAGTTCATCCCAAGATAATCACAGGATCATGCACTAGGTTATCCACAGGATTTCTGGATAACTGTGAAAAACAGAGATTACTGTGTGTATTTACAGCCTTGACGAAACGGTTTTTATGACGCAAATCACAAAATATGAGTAAGTTAAGCACATATCTTGTGGATAAATACAACGTTGTTTGATCTTTGCTCAGTTAAAGTCCTAAGCATTTTAGTTAAAAAAGTAGTCAGTGGATAAAAGGCTATTTTGTTATTTACATGTTTGATTTATCAGTGATTATTCAATTGTGCTTTTTTTTGATAAAAAAACGGCTTGGGGATATACCCTGATTACCATGAGGTTGTTCACATGGATATCCACAGAAAAAGTGAATAACATCCTTATTATTCATTTCATCTGTTTATAACTATCAATATTTTTCTAGGTTATCCTCAGACGGTTTAAACCACGCAGATTTAAAATCAAACCAGCCAAAGGTATTCATTCGTACGCCGCGCATGGTTTTTTGGCCTTGCAATTCAAGCCAATGATGAAAAACAGGGTGAAAAATTTGCGAGTCAACTAAGCTTTCACACCAAGCTTCGACATCTAATTGGTTATTACGCCATAGATTGAGTTCATTGCCGAGAGTGCTATTAAGGCATTGTCGTAGCAATGGCATTTCGTACAAGGTCGCAAAGATGGAAAACTCGAGAGGTTTAAAAAAGTTAGCGGTTGCTAGCCAAATATCACTTTCTCCATTGCCATTAAACCAATCATCGTAATCAATGATATTGATCTTAAGTTCCACCCCTTGCATCTGTAAAACCCGTTTCATAATTTGGCTAATTGCGTAGAACTCATGGTGGTTGCGATAAAAAGTGACAGTAAGCTCCGTTAAATCTTCAGGTTTGGGGAACAAGGTTAGCATTTTACTGTGATGCCAATGGAGTAACAGGCCATAAGCTGGCGCCCAATGGCGCTGATAAAAAGGTTCGCAATGTGCAAGCAGGTTGACAGGGGTTAAAAAGCTACATAACCACTTACGAACATCTTCACGCTGAGCTATCGGTGAACGCTGATCCATTAACAGGAAATAACAGCCTTCTTCCATACGACTTTCGAGCGAGCCATTATGGTGCTTATCACCATCCATTTTTAATGTTGTACAGACCATTTGCTCAGAGAGTTCAGGAACCACCCAAATGGTCACTTCATCGAGTAGCGCACGATAGCCAAAATAGCGGTCGAAAGCCGTAATGGTCAGCTTTTGTGGCAAGTTTTTTTCTACTTGATAAGGGCCAGTACCGATTGGACAACGGCTAAAGTTTTCGAGGTTCTCCCACTCTTTCGGTAAAATGGCGGCATGGTGGCTACCTAATAACCAAGGTAGTTGTTTATCAGGCTCACTTAACGTGATATCAATGACATAAGGTTGCGGTGAGCTAACGGATTGAATATGTGAGAATAGCGGCCAACAGGTTTTTAAGCGTAAAAGGGAATAAATAATATCGTCGGTAACCATTTCTCGCCCATGATGGAAATAAATAGCGGGGCGTAAATAAAAACGCCATTGGGTATCGCTGGTGGATTGCCAATGGTGGGCAAGACCATCTTCCACTTCCCCTTTTTCCTCATTTATATGGGTAAGGCCATTAAATATTTGGCTCATCAAGTGAATTTCTGAGCGGCGCATTGGTGCGCCAGGAAGCAGTGTCGGGAAATCTCGATAATAAATAATCCGTAATAAATTTTTACCTTGTCGATAGCTGCGCTCCAGCTCAGATAATACCATTTGGCGAATGGTTTCTTTGTCACCAACCAGTGCGACAAGTTTTTCAATACTTTCTTCTTTGAGTAATTGTTCAGCCTGTGCCTGCTGTAGCTCTAAGCCATTAACATGAAAAATAAGGGTAGAACGCTTTCCTCGACCAGACTCCGCTTGCCAGCTAAGCCAACCTTGTGACTGCATATTGTTAAGCAGTGTACGGACATGACGACGAGAGCAAAACAGCGTGTCTGCGATATCTTGCAGCGTAGTTTCACTGTCTTGGCCCTGAAAATGTTGCCAGAGACGAATGAATTGGGTTTGTAATCGCGAATTAGACATAAAAGAGGAACTCCGGCAAAAAATACATCAATTTTAATTTCCTAAATTCTCACGATAATAGAAGGTAGTAAGTAGCTCGTTTGGTCTGCAGTTGCCGACCAACTCCCCCATTTAGAGTAATGGTGTATTATCACCGAGCCGGTTTTTACCGGCTTTTTTTTATTTTTTCGTCATATTTCTCGTTATAGCTGTGTTAGCTTCGTTCAGCTACCCTAGTCACATACTTATGTATGCTCCTAGGCGTATCCTCACTTGCCGCCTTGCTATAACGCGAACTATTTAGAAAAAATCGTTAAGTAAAAGTAAAAGTAAAAGTAAAAGTAAAAGTAAAAGTAAAAGTAAAAGTAAAAGTAAATTTTGTGATGGGCAAAATATTTAGGTTAATTATACAGGAAGATATTAACGGGGAAGTGATTTTGGATTGTAAATTTTTAATGATGGATGAATTCCGCATTTTTGGTGCGAAGTAGGCGGTTTAGTTGGATAATTAGAGCTAAAAGAGGAACTACGCCCACCAAAGTAGGCGTAGAAAAGGATTTACTGCATAAAGGATGGAATCTTGCTTTCAAAATCGGTGATCTGGTCGACATGTTGCAACGTCAAACCAATACTATCCAAGCCATTCATCATGCAGTGGCGACGGAAGCTATCAATTTCAAAATGATAGGTTTTATCACCCGCAGTCACTGTTTGAGCTTCTAAGTCTACCGTAAATTGGCAACCTTCATGGCCATTAACATAGTTAAACAGTTCATCGACTTCGGTTTCACTTAATTTAATTGGTAATAATTGGTTGTTGAACGAGTTACCATAAAAAATATCAGCAAAACTTGGGGCAATAACCACTTGAATACCAAAGTCAGTTAATGCCCATGGTGCGTGCTCACGGGATGAGCCGCAACCAAAGTTTTCGCGAGCCAATAAAATACTTGCCCCTTTGAAAACTGGCTTATTTAAGACGAAATCAGGGTTCGGTTGTTGCCCGTTCTCATCTAAAAAACGCCAGTCATTAAACAAGTGTTGGCCAAAACCAGTGCGAGTCACTTTTTGCAAAAATTGTTTAGGGATAATGGCATCAGTATCTACATTGGCTGCATCTAAAGGAGCGACAATCCCGACGTGTGTAATAAACTTTTCCATCATTTTCTCCTTAGATTTGAATATCACGTACATCAGCAAAATGGCCATTAATCGCAGCTGCGGCTGCCATTGCTGGGCTAACTAAGTGAGTACGGCCTGCACGACCTTGGCGACCTTCAAAGTTACGGTTACTGGTTGATGCGCAGCGTTCGCCAGGGTTTAAACGGTCGTTATTCATTGCTAAGCACATAGAGCATCCTGGCAAACGCCATTCAAAGCCCGCTTCAATGAAAATTTTATCTAAACCTTCTTGTTCCGCTTGGGCTTTAACTGGGCCTGATCCCGGAACAACAATGGCTTGCACGCCATTAGCCACTTTTTTACCTTTGGCAATTGCAGCTGCTGCACGTAAATCTTCAATACGCGAATTAGTGCATGAACCAATAAATACTTTATCAATTTTTACATCAGATAATTTAATACCGGACTCTAACCCCATGTAAGCTAATGCTTTCTCAGCAGAAGCTCGCTCAACAGGGTCCGCAAATGACTCTGGGGCAGGTATCGGTTGGTTGATGGCAATTACTTGCCCCGGGTTAGTTCCCCATGTGACTTGTGGTGCGATGCTACTTGCTTGAATAGTAATGACTTTATCAAATTGTGCATCATCATCAGTTTTTAATGTTTTCCAATACGCAACCGCGTCGTCCCATTGTTGGCCTTTAGGTGCAAATTGGCGACCTTTCATATAGGCAAAGGTGGTTTCATCGGGGGCGATAATCCCCGCTTTCGCACCTAATTCAATAGCCATGTTGCATACCGTCATACGGCCTTCCATGCTCAAGTTTTCGATGGCCTCACCGCAAAACTCAACAATATAGCCAGTACCGCCTGCGCTGCCAGTTGTACCGATAATCGCTAAAACGATATCTTTTGCGGTAATGCCAGCTGGTGCTTTGCCGACGACTTCAATTTTCATTGTTTTAGCGCGTGCTTGTTTCAGTGTTTGAGTCGCCATCACGTGCTCAACTTCTGACGTGCCGATACCAAAGGCCAATGAGCCAAATGCACCGTGTGTTGCGGTGTGGGAGTCTCCACACACAATAGTCATCCCCGGCAAAGTAATACCTTGCTCAGGCCCCATCACATGGACAATACCTTGGTATGGGTGGTTCAAATCATATAAAGTTACGCCAAACTCTTCACAGTTCTTCATTAACTCTTGCATTTGAATGCGAGCCATATCGCCACAAGCATTAATATCTTTGGTTTGCGTAGATACGTTATGATCCATGGTGGCAAATGTTTTACTTGGTTGATGCAACGGGCGATTTTTAGTTCTCAAACCGTCAAACGCTTGAGGTGATGTCACTTCGTGTACCAAATGGCGATCGATATAAATCAAAGGGATTTCATTTTCGACCTCACGGACAACGTGGGCATCATACAATTTTTGATATAAAGTCTTGGCCATGTTAAACCCCTTCTGCAATATAACGAGCAATAATATCGCCCATTTCACTGGTACTTATTGATTGACCTGCACCTGCTAAGTCTGATGTTCTATAACCTTCTTCTAAGGCTTTATTGACTGCACGCTCGATGGCATCTGCCGCATCAGTTTGGTCTAAGCTAAATCTTAACAGCATGGAAGCAGATAAAATTTGTGCAATTGGGTTGGCAATATTTTTTCCAGCAATATCTGGTGCAGAGCCGCCCGCAGGTTCATACAAACCAAATCCAGCTTCATTTAAACTCGCAGAAGGTAACATGCCCATAGAACCGGTGATCATCGCACATTCATCAGAAATGATATCGCCGAACAAGTTAGAACATAACACCACATCAAATTGAGATGGGGCTTTGATCATTTGCATTGCTGCGTTATCGATATACATATGGCTGACTTCAACATCTGGGTATTCTTGAGCGATTTGATTGACCACTTCACGCCATAATACTGAGCTTTGCAACACGTTTGCCTTGTCGATTGATGTGACTTTGTTATTACGTTTGCGAGCCGATTCAAAAGCAATGCGTGCGATACGCTCGATTTCATAGCGGTGATAAACTTCAGTATCAAATGCATATTCTTCTTGCCCTTCACCTTTGCGGCCTTTCGGTTGACCGAAGTAAATCCCACCGGTTAATTCACGGACACAAAGAATATCGAAACCTTGAGCTGCGATGTCTGCGCGTAATGGGCAAAATGCTTCTAATGCTTGATATAAGCGAGCAGGGCGTAAATTACTGAATAATTTAAAATGCTTACGTAAAGGTAATAATGCACCGCGTTCAGGCTGGCTATCGGGTGGCAAGTGTTCCCATTTAGGCCCACCGACAGAGCCAAATAATACCGCATCAGCGTCCTCACAACCTGTTACTGTAGCCTGCGGTAACGGTTCACCGTGTTTGTCGATTGCCGCGCCGCCAACATCATATTCAGTGGTGTTAATTGTTATTGCAAAACGTTTGCTGATAGCGGCTAAAACCTTGTGAGCTTGCGCCATCACTTCTGGACCGATGCCATCTCCCGGTAATACGGCAATTTTATAACTAGACATTGTTAAACAGCTTCCTTTGTGTTTGATTGTGATTCTTGATTTATTTTTTGTTTTTCTTTTTCAACTTGCTCAGAGCGCCAAATGCTATTTAACACATGCACCATGGCTTTCGCTGAAGATTCGACGATATCTGTCGCTAACCCCATCCCGTGGAACTTACGGTTATGGCATTCAACCACGATATCCACTTGGCCTAACGCATTTTCACCATGGCCCTTAGCAGATAATTGGTACGAGACTAATTTCATAGGGAATTGTGTAATGTTGCTGATGGCTTGGTAGATGGCATCAACGGGGCCATTACCGGTTGCCGCTTCAGATTTCACTTCATCGCCACACTGCATTTTGACTGTTGCTGTTGCAACAATACTAGAGCCTGATTGTGTACTGAAATAGTCCATCACGAAGTGGTCAGTTTCATCTTGTTGTTTCGTAAAGAAAGCTAAGGCTTCTAAGTCATAGTCAAAGACTTGACCTTTTTTGTCAGCTAAATTCAAAAATGCAGTATACAATTCATCCAATTTGAAGTCTTTACCTTCGTGATACCCCATTTCCTCCATACGGTGTTTAACAGCGGCACGGCCTGAGCGTGAGGTTAAATTTAATTGTTGTTCTTTTAAGCCGATAGACTCGGGCGTCATGATTTCGTAGGTTTCACGATTTTTCAACACACCGTCTTGGTGAATACCTGATGAGTGAGCAAATGCGTTACTGCCTACAACTGCTTTATTGGCTGGGATTGGTGTATTACATAATTGGCTAACTAATTGGCTGGTACGGTAAATTTCTTTGTGATTAATATTGGTATGCACATTCAACATTTGTTCGCGCAATTTAATGGCCATAATCACTTCTTCTAATGCCGTGTTGCCAGCGCGTTCGCCTAAGCCATTGATGGTACCTTCAACTTGGCGGGCACCGGCTTGTACAGCACTGATTGAGTTAGCAACGGACATCCCTAAATCATCATGGCAATGCACAGAAATAACAGCTTTATCGATATTTGGTACACGGTTATACAAATCAGTGATAATTCCGCCAAACTGGTAAGGAGTTGTGTAACCTACAGTATCTGGGATATTGATTGTTGTTGCCCCTGCATTAATAGCCGTTTCTACGATACGACATAAATTATCAGGATCAGTACGGCCCGCATCTTCACAGGAGAATTCAACGTCATCGGTATAGCGTCTTGCGCGCTTGATGGAATTAATTGCCATATCCATTACGCCATCAAAGGATTTATTTAATTTCTTCTCCATATGCAAATTGGAGGTGGCTAAGAAAATATGGATACGGAAGGCTTCGGCAACCTTTAATGACTCAGCTGCAACATCAATGTCATTTTCAATACAACGTGCTAATGCACAAATTCGGCTGTTTTTTATTTCTCTCGCGATGGTTTGCACAGATTCGAAATCACCCGGTGAAGAGACTGGGAAACCCGCTTCAATAATATCAACCCCTAAACGCTCTAATGCGAAGGCAATTTGTAATTTTTCTTTGACGGACAAACTTGCCTGTAATGCCTGCTCACCGTCGCGTAAGGTGGTATCGAAGATAATGACTTGGTTGCTCATATTGTGTTCCTCATATCGAATTTTGTTTTTTGCTTAGAGTTATGTTCTTCCAAAGCCGCAGGCATAAAAAAACCCGCGGGTTGCGCGGGTTTTTAATGTTTGTGGACAGTTTGTTTCTATTTTTCGTCCATAAGCATACCGCGCAAATTTAATGCGAGTAGTAGTAGGCTTAGTAGGCGAATAGAAAATGTCATTTCAACTGTCTCTCTTGAGTATCTTAATCAAACTGTATTTATTGATACGTTATCTTAAAGTTAATGTCAATCATAGATTTTTAGCCTATTTTTACCAATCATGAATTATGGCTTTTAGCTGGTGGTTGTTGCTGTTTTTTTTGTGTATCCCTTCTGTTTTATCTGGATTTTTACGTTGTTATAAGGGTAAAATTCTTTCGCTATGCTCATTTAAATGCTTTTTTGTTTAAAGTTATTGATTTTTATATGATTTTTATTTTTTTTGGTATGAAGTAAGACCTAATGCAGGGAATGAATCATCTTCGCCAATACTTTTTAATTAAGTTAATTATCTAATAAATGAGTATTTAAAAAATAATCTGATAATGAGAATATTTATTGATTCTACATACGATTTATTATGATTTCTTGCAAAAATTGCTTTATTATTTTTACGGTGAGTGATTGCAAGGCTAATAAGTGGTTATCATTCATTATGTTGATGAATATTTACGTTTTATAATGATATTTATACTGCAAGTTTAATTAATAGGTAAAGTAATATAAACGTCGTTTTAATAAATGCAGGGAAAGCGAAATGACTTATTATCTATAAGTTGTTTTAAGAATAATATTTAATGAATTTATATATTCGTCGGTTTTTTAAGATGAATGACTCTTTTCGTTAATGAAAAATGATAAATATATTAGTGGAGTAAAAAATGACTGATTTTGATACAATTTCAACAGCTAAAAAAGACAGTAGCGATATTCATTTACGTAATGTTGATCTCAACCTATTAACGGTTTTTGACGTGGTTATGCAGATGCAAAACGTGACAAAAGCAGCGCAAGTTCTAGGGATGTCTCAACCTGCGGTGAGTAACGCAGTATCACGTTTAAAATCAATGTTTAATGATGAGTTGTTTGTCCGGTATGGGCGTGGTATTCAGCCGACATCTCGTGCTAAGCAACTGTTCGGGCCTATTAGGCAAGCATTACAATTAGTTCATAATGAATTACCTAGCGCAGGTTTCAATCCACAAACTAGTGATAGAATATTTAATTTATCTATTTGTTCACCGTTAGATATTCGTCTAGCTGCTATTATTGTCGAAAAATTTAAGGTAGTTTCGCCTAATATTAATATAGTCATTCATTCTTTTATGGATAATAAAATTGCTCATCAATTAAAATACCAAGAAATGGATTTTTTCCTTGGCTATAATCAATTAGAAAAGACAGAATTTCAACATCAGGTTTTATTCGATGATGAATTGGTATTAGTGGCGAGTAATCATCACCCACGTATTGGTAATTCAATTTCTGAAGTTGAACTAAATAATGAACGTCATGCGATTATGTCAATGGATAACATGGGGTCATTTAGTAAACCTTATTATCATAATACTGAGTTATCGCATACGATTAGCTATCAAGGTACTGACTTAAATAGTGTCCTGAGTATTGTTGCTCAAACGGATCTCGTCGCTATTGTGCCAAAATGGCTAGTAAGTCATTACTTTGGGCAACTAAAATTACGGACATTAACGTTGCCGTGGCTTCGAGATACACTGCCTTGCTATTTAACTTGGCATGAATCAACGGTTAGGGATAAAGGCCATCAATGGATGAAATCTCAATTTAGCCAGTTGATTGAGGAACTCTCTGAACAGGCTGTTGCTGCATAGTACTCCTATTTAAAAATTGCTAGAGGTTGTTGGCAAGCTCAGACATTGTGAGTAAGAAATAACGTATATTGTTAAGGGGGAATAACAAATGAAATTATCCCTTAAAGCCAACAACCTCTATATTTCTATAGACGTACTTATAACAAAATAGATACGCCAACAAGGTAATTAACTCACTATCGTGAGCGTTATGATGAGTTTTGTAGCAGACATAACATTTGCACAAAATTTACATATAAATGCTTTTCACGCATCTCTTTAGTCGATACACTGCGAATATTCAGCTAACACTTGTAAGCTGAAATAATAAGAAATAAAAAATAGTTAAGTGCTTGTGAATGTACCGAGTAACTTATATCGATAATGACCTATAGGGAATACACTTTGATTACTGAAAATCTATATCCATACCACTTGGTTAATCGCTTACGTAGCAGGGTTACTGCGCACGAATCGGCGAGCCGGATAGCTTTCAGTCAATGGGATAACGGGCAACAAAGCTCATTAACTTGGAGGGAGGTAGGCGATCACACATCAGCGATTTCTCGTCGTCTCTTAGCATTAAACGTTATCACACAAGAAAATATTGGGTTATTTGCCCATAACAGTATGAATTGGTCATTGGTTGACTTTGCCGCGTTACAAATTAGGGCTGTCACAGTGCCACTTTATGCAACTAGCAGTGTTGAGCAAGCGGCATATATTATTAATGATGCTAATATTAAAGTGTTGTTTGTTGGGGAAGATATGCAATATCAAGTTGCATGCCAATTACCAGCTCTTTGCCCTCAATTAACGACGATTATCGTGATGAATGACAATGTTGAGTTGGCTGATCTTTCAATCGACACCCTGCATTTATCCACATTTATGGCGCAAGCACAATCCGCATACCAAACGGAACTTGATGAGCGCATCGCTGCACATAATCTCGGTGATTTATTTACCATCATTTATACATCAGGCACTACTGGAGAGCCCAAAGGCGTTATGTTGGATTATTACAACATGGCTGCCCAACTGTATCTCCATGACGAACGATTACAACTAACCGCTGATGATGTTTCTTTAAGTTTTTTACCTCTTTCACATGTTTTTGAACGAGCGTGGAGCTTTTACGTTATGCACGTTGGGGCGTTAAACGTTTATTTAACAGACACCAATCAAGTTCGGGAAGCATTAGCTGAGGTAAAACCGACCGTGATGTGTGCGGTTCCCCGTTTTTATGAAAAAGTTTATTCAGCAATACACAGTAAAGTGGCAAAAGCGCCTCTTATTCGTAGGGCGCTATTTCGCTGTGCAATATCCCTTGGCAAGCGCCGTGTGAAAGCCTTAGCAAAAGGCCATAAACCCTCTTTAGTTAACCGCGCAATTTTTCCGATGGTTGATAAACTGGTTCTCAGTAAAATTCGCGAAGGGCTAGGGGGGCGAATTCGTTTCATGCCAGCCGCTGGCGCCCGTCTTGATGACGATGTGATTGCATTTTTCCTTTCAGCAGGGGTAAATATTAAATATGGCTATGGCATGTCAGAAACCTGCGCCACGGTATCTTGCTGGGAAGAGGGTAAATACCCATTAGGTTCGATAGGTACACCACTATCTTCTGTTTCAGTGCGTATTGGTAAAGACGATGAAATACAAGTAAAAGGGCCAGTGGTCATGAAAGGCTATTTCAATCGACCCATTGAAACCTTGGATACATTTACATCAGATGGCTGGCTAAAAACGGGTGATGCAGGAAAAATTGACGAACAAGGCAATTTATATATTACGGATAGGCTAAAAGATTTAATGAAAACGTCTAACGGAAAATATATTGCACCACAGATGATTGAAGGCGTATTAGGGCAAGACAAGTTTATTGAACACATTGCAGTCATTGCGGATGCGCGTAAGTTTGTTTCAGCGCTGATCGTGCCTTGTTATGACAGCTTAGAAGAATATGCCCATTCTATAAATCTGAAATATCGAGATCGTTTAGAACTCTTAAAAGACTCAAATATTGTGGCCTTATTTGAAAGTCGTTTAAAAGAACTGCAAAAAAATATCGATAATTTCCATCAAGTTAAGCGTTTTATATTGTTACCTACCACATTTTCAATGGAAAAAGGTGAATTAACGCCGACTTTGAAACTGCGTCGTAAAATTATTTCTGAGCGCTATCAATTAGAAATTGAATCGATGTACAAAGAATAATTTACCATCTAATTATCTGACTTACCTGTATTATGGGTAGGTCAGGTCTTGTTTTTGTTCTATTCATATTTATTTATTCAGATTATCACTTAATATTAAAATCAGAATGTTTCCAACTAATTAAAGTTGCACTGTTTTTTCATTCATAGCAGTCATTCTTTCTTCCATTATTTTTATACGCAGTCAATTTATCTATCAAATACCCATGTTCAAGATGATGTGAAAGTTTCGTGATCCTTGCACTGAAATGGTGTTTGCTTCGTTTCAGCCAGAGCGATATGTTAATAGCACGAATTTCACAATTTTAATGATAAAAATAAAGAGGTAGTTCATACCTCTTCACTTGCAAATAATGTCTGGGGGCAAACTCATGGAGATGTTGTCGGGAGCAGAAATGGTCGTCAAATCGTTGATTGACCAAGGAGTAAAGCACGTGTTTGGTTATCCAGGCGGTGCGGTATTAGATATTTATGATGCACTTCATACAGTTGGTGGGGTAGAACATATTTTAGTGCGCCATGAACAAGCCGCCGTTCATATGGCTGATGGTTATGCACGCTCAACAGGGGATGTTGGGGTTGTTTTAGTGACATCTGGCCCTGGGGCAACAAATGCTATTACGGGTATTGCGACGGCTTATATGGACTCTGTACCAATGGTGGTGCTATCAGGGCAGGTTGCAAGCTCACTCATTGGTAACGATGCGTTTCAAGAGTGCGATATGGTTGGAATTTCAAGGCCAATAGTTAAGCACAGCTTTTTAATTAAAAGCGCAGAAGAAATTCCTGAAACCATCAAGAAAGCGTTTTATATTGCAGCGAGTGGTCGTCCTGGACCTGTAGTGATTGATTTTCCTAAGGACACCGTTAACCCAGCTTTGAAGTTTGCTTACCGCTATCCAGAGAGCGTTTCTCTGCGGTCTTATAACCCGACATTGCAAGGGCACAAAGGCCAAATCAAAAAAGCATTAACTAAATTGGTTTCAGCCAAAAAACCAGTTTTCTATATTGGCGGAGGGGCGATTAACGCGAATTGCTCTGCTGAACTTATAGAGTTGGCAGAAAAACTGCAGTTACCCGTAGTATCAACCTTAATGGGATTAGGGGCTTTCCCCGAAACGCACAAGCAATCCGTGGGAATGCTTGGGATGCATGGAACCTACGAAGCCAATAAGGTAATGCATAACTCAGATGTGATTTTTGCCGTTGGTGTGCGTTTTGATGATAGAACAACCAACAATTTAGAAAAATATTGCCCAAATGCCACAGTCATTCAAATCGATGTTGACCCAACGTCTATCTCAAAAACGGTGAATGCGGATATCCCAATTGTTGGTGATGCAAAACTCACATTAAAACAAATGTTAGGTCAGTTAGACCAAGCTTCAGCAAAACAAGACAACCAAGCACTCACTGATTGGTGGAAAGACATCGAACAGTGGCGCAGTAAGCATTGTTTACATTATGAAGCGAGCCAAACAAAAGTTAAGCCTCAACAAGCCATTGAAATGATATATCGTTTAACGAAAGGTGAAGCGTATGTAACGTCTGACGTTGGACAGCACCAAATGTTCGCCGCATTGTATTATCCCTTTGATAAACCTCGCCATTGGATAAACTCAGGGGGGCTTGGCACGATGGGCTTTGGTTTACCTGCTGCACTAGGGGTGAAATTAGCGCATCCAAAATCGACCGTTGTTTGTGTGACAGGGGATGGCAGCATCCAGATGAACATTCAAGAGCTTTCAACCGCTCTGCAATATGGCTTACCGGTTTTAGTGCTCAACTTAAATAATGGTTTCTTAGGCATGGTAAAACAGTGGCAGGATATGATTTATCAAGGCCGTCACTCACAATCTTACATGCAATCATTGCCTGATTTCATCAAGTTAGCACAAGCGTATGGCCACGTTGGTATTTCGATAGCAACACCTGATGAGCTAGAAGAAAAACTAAAACAAGCCCTTGTTGAAGTGAATGAAAATCAGCGATTAGTCTTCGTTGATGTCAATATTGATGAAACTGAGCACGTTTATCCAATGCAGATCCGTGGTGGTGCAATGGATGAAATGTGGTTGAGCAAAACAGAGAGGACCTGATCATGCGTCGTATTTTATCCGTTTTATTAGAAAATGAATCAGGTGCTTTGTCCCGTGTCATAGGTTTGTTCTCTCAGCGTGGTTATAATATTGAAAGTTTGACCGTTGCACCAACAGATGACCCAACCTTGTCACGTATGACTATCCAAACTAAAGGGGATGCAAAGGTTCTTGAGCAAATTGAAAAACAATTGCATAAACTGGTTGATGTGTTGCGCGTCAGCGAGCTGACGGCGTCAGCACATATTGAACGTGAAATCATGTTAGTGAAGCTACAAGCCTCTGGATATGGGCGTGATGAAGTGAAGCGCTGCGCAGATATTTTCCGTGGGCAAATTGTTGATGTCACCCCAACGCTTTATACCGTTCAGCTAGCGGGAACAAGCGAAAAACTGGACGCTTTCATCGAATCAGTGCGTGGTGTTGCTGAAATTGTTGAAGTTGTACGCTCAGGGATCGTCGGTGTTTCGCGCGGTGATAAAATTATGCGATGAAAAATTTATCTTCCGAAGGTAGAATAATCGCGTTTAAGGCCCCGAATGACTCGGGGCTATTCCCAAAATTGTAAAGAGGTTAACGTGAAACTGGATGAGATAGCCCGTCTAGCGGGTGTTTCCCGCACAACGGCTAGTTATGTGATCAACGGCAAGGCCAAGCAGTATCGAGTCAGCGATAAAACTGTAGAAAAAGTGATGGCAGTCGTCAGAGAGCACAATTACCATCCAAATGCAGTTGCTGCGGGGTTACGAGCAGGGCGTACCCGTTCTATTGGGTTAGTGATCCCTGACTTGGAAAATACGAGCTATACCCGTATAGCAAATTACCTTGAAAGGCAGGCGCGTCAGCGTGGTTATCAATTGTTGATAGCATGCTCAGAAGACCAACCCGACAATGAAATTCGTTGTGTTGAACACCTTTTACAACGACAAGTTGATGCCATAATTGTTTCGACAGCATTACCGCCAGAACACCCGTTCTATCAGCGTTGGGCGAATCGTTCTTTACCGATTATCGCACTGGATAGAGCCCTTGAAAAAGAACACTTTATTAGTGTTGTTGGTGATGACCAAGAAGATGCTTTCATGATTTCAGCAGAATTACGCAAATTTAAAGCTGAATCGGTATTGTATTTGGGGGCGTTACCTGAGTTATCAGTCAGTTATCTACGCGAGCAAGGTT
This sequence comes from Providencia sp. PROV141, assembly GCF_028481645.1. NCBI lineage: Bacteria > Pseudomonadati > Pseudomonadota > Gammaproteobacteria > Enterobacterales > Morganellaceae > Providencia > Providencia sp. PROV141. The sequence continues at coordinate 155,584 of NZ_JAMPPR010000017.1, forward strand.
TCCGTAAAGCCTGGCATGAAGACCCGCGCAAGATTGATTACCTATATGCAAATAGCTATGAACGCGATTCAGCCGCAGAGGTTTTTGCTCATTGGCTTGATAGTGGTAACAAGATGCCAGACGCACTATTTACAACATCATTCTCCTTACTACAAGGCGTGCTAGATGTCGCATTGAAGCGCAGTGGTCGTTTACCTGAGCATATGGTTATTGCCACATTTGGTGATAATGAATTATTAGACTTCCTTGAATGCCCAGTGCTTTCTCTGGCACAACGCCATAGAGACATCGCTGAACGCATCTTAGAATTGGTACTTGCCAGCCTTGATGAAAAGCAAAAACCAGAACCGGGTATTACACGTATTCGTCGTGATTTATGTCGCCGTGGAAGTTTAGGTCGTAAGCAGTAATAAAATAGACTTAACTTTAATCGAACAGTGAATATTTACACGATAATGAGTGATGTTGGTCACAATAATGAGTAATATAACGGCCCCTATCTTGTAGGGGCTTTTTTTTTATAGGCTAAAATTAGGTAAATATTTAACTTTAGGATTTATCTTAATCGGCTTGTTGCGGATTTTAAAATGAAAGCTAAATCGGATGAATAAATTAATATAAATTTATTATCGTTGTATTACTGATTTGTGCGATAAATATTTTGAAGTAAATTACTGTTTATTAAAACAGTAATTTACTCTATTGATATATAATGATTTTATTTTATTAGCGGCACGTTTTGGGCCTATTTAAAAATTAATGATTATTTGAGGACTCAACAGAAGTAAATAACCGGTACAAGATACACTGATTAAAAATGAGACATAAGTTGAATTTCCATTAATTTGTATGATTTTGCAGCAAACTATTATGTTCGCGCTTATTTAGGTGATACTTAATAAAATATGTTAATCATATCAACTTGTTATTTCCCATTTTATTTCCAAGTTAGATTTTACCTCTCCTTATTTTTTCTGAATTGTTCTGTAAATAAAGCTAAAGCCGGATGCTACTGGCTTGACAACGTTTTCATACCATTCGTAAACTTTATATGTGGTGAATTGTGGGGTAAAGTGGGTGGGTTGAAAATAAAAGGGGTTTAATCGGGTATGTTTCGTGGGGCAACACTGGTTAATCTCGACAGCAAAGGGCGTCTAACCGTGCCAACTCGTTATCGAGGAATGCTGAACGAGGAATCGAAAGGGCAAATGGTTTGTACCATTGACCTTCACCAGCCATGCCTGTTGCTTTATACCTTACCCGAGTGGGAGATTATCGAGGAAAAACTTTCTCGGTTATCGACGATGAACCCAGCAGAACGACGCGTGCAACGGCTGTTATTGGGCCATGCAAGTGAATGCCAAATGGACAACGCGGGGCGTCTTTTGTTAGCCAGTACATTGCGCCAACACGCAGGGCTAACCAAAGAGGTCATGTTGGTTGGCCAGATTAATAAATTTGAACTTTGGGATGAACAGACTTGGTATCAGCAAGTGGAAGATGATATTGCCGCTGAGCGCCTTACCAATGAACCACTTTCAGCCCGCTTACAGGATTTGTCACTTTAATAATGACGCAACAGCAATTTAAACACGTAACAGTATTACTGGATGAAGCCGTGAACGGCTTAAACATTAAACCTAACGGTATCTATATCGATGGCACCTTTGGTCGTGGTGGCCATTCAAGGTTGATATTAAGCCAGCTTGGCGCACAAGGAAGGTTAATTGCTATTGACCGTGATCCAGAAGCAATAAAAGCGGCACAGGCTATCGATGACCCGCGTTTTATGATTAAACATGGCCCATTTTCTGCGATTGCAGAGTATGTGGAAGAAGAAGGGTTAGCAGGGAAAATTGATGGAGTATTACTGGACTTAGGGGTTTCTTCACCGCAGTTAGATGACCCAGAGCGTGGTTTTTCCTTTATGCGTGACGGGCCGTTAGATATGCGAATGGACCCAACCAAAGGGCAATCCGCACAGCAATGGTTGATGGACGCAGAAGCGGATGACATTGCTTGGGTATTGAAAACTTTTGGAGAAGAGCGTTTTGCGAAACGAATTGCGAGAGCGATTGTTGAACGTAACCATAATCCAGAAGAAGAGCCATTAACACGTACACGGCATCTTGCAGAGTTGATTGCCAAAGTCAGTCCGATGAAAGATCGGCATAAACACCCTGCAACACGTAGCTTCCAAGCGATTCGTATTTATATCAATAGTGAATTGGAAGAGATTGAAAAAGCGTTAGAAGGCGCAATGAGCGTTTTAGCACCACAAGGGCGCTTATCGGTTATCAGCTTCCATTCTTTGGAAGATAGATTAGTAAAACGGTTTATTCGCAAAAATAGTAAAGGACCATCAGTGCCAGCTGGTATTCCACTGACTGAAGCGCAGATTAAAGAGTTAGGCACAGCGCAGTTACGTGACCTAGGTAAGATGAAACCTTCGGAAAACGAAATTGACGAAAATCCTCGCGCACGGAGTTCCGTGTTGCGGTTTGCTGAAAAGGCGGCGGAATAATGGTTCCAGAAAGGCACAGCCTAGCTCGCGTCATTGGGCGTGATTTATTTCGTTATGGCATCGTTCCTTTGATTTTATTGGCTGCAATTATAATCAGTGCCGTTTTTGTCGTGACTACGGCACATGAAACGCGTTTGTTAACGGCAGCTAAAGATAAATTGTATGAAGAAAAAGACTTATTAGATATCGAATGGCGCAATTTGATCCTTGAAGAAAACGCCCTTGCGAGCCATAGCCGGATAGAACGTTTGTCGGTTGAAAAATTACAGATGGTACAAGTTGAACCATCACAAGAAAAAATTATTGTTTCTAAGCAATAAAAAGGTTCCTAATGAAAGCACCAAAAACAGCGAAAAATAAGAAACAAGAAGAAAGTACCAGCTTTGTCCGCTGGCGCTTTATTTTGCTGTGCGGATGCATTGTCTTGGCGTTAGCTGGGTTGCTGACGCGGGTGGCTTATCTGCAAATTATCGCACCAGAGAAACTGGTGAAAGAAGGCGATATGCGCTCTTTACGAGTGCAAGAAGTCGCAACTTCCCGAGGCATGATCAGCGACCGAGAAGGACGGCAACTGGCGGTGAGTGTGCCAGTTAATGCGATTTGGGCTGACCCCAAAGAAGTGTTTGAAAAAGGGGGGATCAGCAATGACGAGCACTGGAAAGCATTAGCGGATGCCCTTGAGATCCCACTAGAACAAATTACCAGCAAAATATCGGCCAATCCAAGAGGCCGTTTTGTGTATTTAGCGCGTCAAGTTAACCCATCTATTGGCGATTACGTTAAAAAATTAAAAATACCCGGTATTTACTTACGTAAAGAATCTCGTCGTTATTATCCATCAGGCCCAGTTACCGCTCACTTATTGGGGGTAACAAATATTGATGGCGAAGGCATTGAAGGCGTTGAGAAAAGCTTTGACCGTTGGTTAAAAGGTGCACCGGGTGAACGTACAGTTCGCAAAGACCGTAATGGGCGAGTGATTGAAACGATTTCCTCCATTGACAGCCAAGCTGCGCATAATCTGACATTAAGTATTGATGAACGCATTCAATCCATTGTTTACCGTGAATTAACACGTGGTGTACAGGAAAATAAAGCTGAATCGGGCGTGGCAATTTTAGTGGATGTTCATACCGGTGAAATTTTAGCAATGGCAAATAGTCCATCCTATAACCCAAATAATTTAACGGGTACATCAATGGATGCGATGCGTAACCGTGCTATCACCGATATTTTCGAGCCCGGCTCAACAGTGAAACCCATGGTGGTCATGAGTGCGCTACATAACAAAATTATTAAAGAAAACTCAGTAATTAATACTTATCCATATCGTATTAGCGGTCATGAGATCAAAGACGTAGCACGGTATGCTGAACTAACAATTACTGGGATTTTACAGAAGTCGAGTAACGTAGGTGTTTCAAAGCTTGCGTTAGCGATGCCTGCCACTGAGCTGGTGGATGTGTATAGCCGCTTTGGGTTTGGCAAGCCGACTAATCTGGGGTTAGTCGGGGAAAGTAGTGGCATCTTTCCAAGTAAAAAAACACGGTGGTCTGATTTAGAAAGGGCCACCTTTTCTTTTGGCTACGGGCAAATGGTAACACCGTTACAGTTAGCGCGAGCCTATGCAACTATCGGTAGTTTTGGTATTTATCGGCCATTATCTATCACGAAGGTTGACCCTCCTGTGTCAGGAACTCGTGTTTTTCCTGAGCCGATCATGCGAACAGTGGTTCATATGATGGAAAGTGTGGCTTTACCCGGAGGCGGGGGAGCACGAGCAGCAATTAAAGGTTATCGCATTGCTATTAAAACAGGGACTGCGAAAAAAGTGGGTCCTGAAGGGCGTTACGTTGAGAAATATTTAGCTTACGCCGCGGGTGTGGCTCCTGCGAGTAACCCACGCTATGCGTTAGTGGTGCTCATCAATGAGCCCAGTGCAGGTAAATACTACGGTGGTGCGGTATCTGCACCGATATTTGGTTCAATCATGGGAGGGGTTCTACGGTTGATGAACGTTGAACCCGATGCATTGCAACCAAATGAACAAAATGAAATTGTAAATAGTCAAAAAGAGGTTAAAAGTGGCAGATCGTAATCTTTGTGATCTACTCTCACCCTTTGGTGTGAGCACAACTCCAATCTCACTGCGTGAGATGACGCTAGACAGTCGAAAGGCTGCCGCGGGCGATCTGTTTATTGCAATAAAAGGCCATCAATCAGATGGACGACACTATATTCCTCAAGCAATTGCTCAAGGGGTTTCTGCTGTGATAGCGGAAGCGGAAGGTGAAGCTGTTGAAGGTGAAATTCGTTTCGTTCATGGCGTCCCTGTTATTTATTTAAATGACCTGAATAATCGTTTATCAGCCCTTGCGGGGGAGTTTTATCAGCAGCCATCAGCAAATATGAAACTCGTTGGTGTGACGGGTACAAACGGTAAAACAACGACGACACAATTAATTGCTCAGTGGGCTCAAGGGCTAGGGGAGACTAGCGCTGTAATGGGAACCGTGGGTAATGGTCTATTAGGCCATGTGTCGCCAAGCGAAAATACTACCGGCTCTGCGGTAGATATCCAACTTGAATTGACTCAATTATTGAACCAAAAAGCGACATTAACAGCGATGGAAGTATCTTCCCATGGCTTAGTGCAAGGCCGAGTTGCTGCCTTACAGTTTGATGCCGCTGTATTTACTAATTTAAGCCGTGATCACCTTGATTATCATGGCGATATGGAAAGCTATGAAGCCGCAAAATGGCTGTTGTTTTCCACGCATAATACAAAATCGCAAATCATCAATGCTGATGATGATATTGGCTTGAAATGGCTACAACGTTTACCACAAGCGTGCGCGGTGACCATGGAAAACCGCATTCCAAATGATTGGCAAGGCCCATGGTTAAAAGCCACTGAAGTGGAATATCACGATAAAGGCGCAACTGTCCATTTTGATTCCTCATGGGGAAATGGGCGCTTTGAAAGCCCGTTGATGGGCGCGTTTAATGTCAGCAACTTATTAGTGGCAATGGCAACTTTACTGATGATGGATTATCCGTTGGAGCAACTGTTGGCTGCTACTTCTTCATTATCACCAGTATGTGGGCGTATGGAAGTGTTCAGTGCACCGAATAAACCGACAGTCGTCGTTGATTATGCACATACTCCGGATGCCTTAGAAAAAGCCTTAGCGGCAGCACGCTTACATTGCAAAGGTCAATTATGGTGTGTATTTGGTTGCGGTGGTGACCGTGACAAAGGCAAGCGTCCACTAATGGGGGCCGCTGCAGAAGAATATGCAGATAAAATCGTGATCACAGACGACAACCCGCGCAGTGAAGACCCTATCGATATTATTAATGATATTATGGCGGGCTTATTAGATTCCAGCCGTGCTTTGGCCATACCGGGTCGTCCAGAAGCCGTGACAAACACCATTTTGCAGGCATCTCCTGATGATGTGATTGTGATTGCAGGTAAGGGTCACGAAGATTATCAAATTATTGGTCAGCGCAAGTTAGATTACTCAGACCGCCTAACCGTGGCTCGTTTGTTGGGAGTAATCGCATGATCCCTTTAACACTCGCTCAACTGGCACAAATTACCCAAGGGCAGATTGAATCTGCTCCAGACACCAATGCAATGGTTAGCGCGGTGAGTACGGATAGCCGCAAAATTACTGAAAATTGCCTATTTATTGCGTTAAAAGGTGAACGCTTCGACGCCCATGATTTTGCGCAGCAAGTCGTTATGGCGGGCGCTAAGGCGTTACTCGTTGAGCGCAAACTGGAAGTGGATTGCCCACAAATTATCGTGAAAGACACGCGTATTGCAATGGGCCAACTGGCTGCATGGGTTCGTCATCAGAGCAGAGCACGAGTGGTTGGTTTGACGGGGTCTTCAGGCAAAACATCCGTCAAAGAGATGACTGCATCCATTTTATCTGAGCGCGGTAAAACCTTATATACTGCAGGTAATTTAAACAACGATATTGGTGTGCCTTTGACGCTATTTCGTTTAACCCATGATGATGATTTCGCGGTGATAGAAATGGGCGCTAATCATCCAAATGAAATTGCCTACACAACCAATATCGTCAAACCAGAAGCCGCATTAGTTAACAATTTATTTGCTGCCCACTTAGCGGGTTTTGGTTCACCAGAAGGGGTTGCTAAAGCGAAAGGTGAAATTTATCAAGGTATTCCAGAAGAAGGAACTGCAATTGTTAACCTTGATAGCTACAGTGAAAAGTGGCAGTTTCAGCCACGCCAAACTGTTTGGTATTACTCACTAACATCACAAGCAAAAGCAGATTTCTATCCTTCTGATATTCAAGTGAACCAGCTGACAACGGATTTTGTGCTGCACACGCCAGTCGGTCGTGTCGATGTCACGTTACCACTGCCGGGCATGCACAACATCGCTAATGTGTTAGCGGCGAGTGCATTAGCCATTTCAGTCGGTGCTAGCCTCGATAATATTAAAAATGGCTTAGCGAAAACGAAGTCGGTACCGGGGCGGTTATACCCTGTGCGCTTAGCGGAGCACAAAGTAGTTTTAGATGACACTTATAACGCAAATGATGGCTCGATGATCGCAGCAATTCACGTTCTCGAAAAAATGCCAGGTTACCGCATCTTAGTGGTGGGGGATATGGGTGAACTGGGCGATTATGCAGAAGATTGCCATCAGCGTGTTGGTGTTGCCGCTAAACAGGCTGGATTAGACAAAGTATTCAGTGTTGGTCAATTAAGTGAGTTGATCAGCCAATTTAGTGAATGTGGTGAGCATTTCACCGTGAAAGCAGATTTATTAACCCGACTAATTCCGCTAGCGCAGCAGAAGGACGTTGTTTCTATTTTAGTTAAAGGTTCACGCAGTTCCGCGATGGAAGATGTTGTGAATGCATTGAAGGAGTGCTTCGAATGTTAGTCTGGCTTGCCGAAATGTTGGTCCACAAGTTTTCTGTTCTGAACGTCTTCTCTTATTTGACGTTCAGGGCCATTGTCGGTTTGCTGACGGCACTCGCCATTGCTCTGTGGATGGGGCCTCATTTAATTGCCTATTTACAAAAAATGCAAATAGGTCAAGTCGTTCGTAATGAAGGCCCTGAGTCTCACTTTAGTAAGCGTGGAACCCCAACCATGGGTGGGTTATTGATTTTATTCTCAATCACCGTTTCAACTCTGTTATGGGCTCGCTTAGACAACCCTTATGTTTGGTGTGTACTGCTCGTGTTAGTAGGGTATGGCATTGTCGGTTTTGTTGATGACTACCGTAAAGTGGTACGTAAAGACACTCGTGGTTTAATCGCGCGTTGGAAATATTTCTGGCAATCCATCATTGCGTTAATTGTTGCCTTTTCCATGTACGCGATTGGTAAAGACACCCCAGCAACGCAGCTAGTGGTGCCATTTTTCAAAGATGTGATGCCACAACTGGGCATGCTGTATATTTTGCTGACTTATTTTGTGATTGTTGGAACCAGTAACGCAGTAAACCTAACAGATGGTTTGGATGGCTTGGCTATCATGCCAACGGTATTTGTCGCTGCAGGTTTTGCATTAGTGGCATGGGCAACAGGTAATGTTAATTTTGCCAGTTACTTACATATTCCATTTTTACCACATGCAGGTGAATTAGTGATTGTCTGTACTGCCATTGTGGGGGCAGGGTTAGGTTTTCTGTGGTTTAACACATATCCGGCTCAAGTGTTTATGGGGGATGTTGGCTCATTGGCACTTGGTGGTGCACTCGGAACTATCGCTGTATTACTGCGCCAAGAGTTTTTATTAGTGATTATGGGGGGTGTGTTCGTGGTTGAGACATTGTCCGTTATTTTACAAGTCGGTTCATTTAAATTGCGCGGGCAACGTATTTTCCGCATGGCACCAATTCACCACCATTATGAATTGAAGGGTTGGCCAGAACCTCGCGTTATCGTGCGCTTCTGGATTATCTCATTAATGTTAGTCCTCATTGGGCTGGCAACCTTGAAGGTGCGTTAAGATGGTCGATTATCAGGGTAAGAACGTCGTTATTATTGGGCTGGGGATCACTGGCCTATCTTGCGTTCATTTTTTCCTTGCGCGCGGCGTTGTGCCTCGCGTTATGGATACCCGTGCAGTGCCTCCGGGAGTAGATAAACTCCCAGCGAGTGTGGAATGCCATAGTGGCAGCTTGAATAATAGCTGGTTACAGGCAGCCGATTTAATTGTCGCGAGCCCAGGGATTGCGTTGGCAACACCTCAGTTGCAGGAAGCGGCAGAAAACGGCATCGAAATTGTGGGTGACATCGAATTGTTTTGTCGTGAAGCCGATGCACCGATTGTCGCCATTACAGGTTCAAATGGTAAAAGTACCGTCACGTCATTGGTTGGTGAAATGGCTAAAGCTGCGGGTATTTCAGTTGGTGTTGGTGGCAATATTGGTACGCCAGCACTTTCATTACTCAATGCAGGGCATCGTCTATACGTTTTAGAACTTTCCAGCTTCCAATTAGAAACTACTTCAAGTCTAGAAGCGGCCGCCGCGACAGTCTTAAATATTAGTGAAGATCATATGGATCGATATCCATTAGGTCTAGCACAGTACCGTGAAGCGAAATTAAAAATTTATCACAATGCCAAAAACTGCATTGTTAACTTACAAGATGCACTGACCTTACCCGCGAATCATACTTTGGAAGAATGCATTAGCTTTGGCTTAAATAGTGGTGATTATTTCTTTGATACTCAAAAACGGGTGTTAATGGCTAAAGGAAAAGAGCTGCTTGATGTCAATGAGATGCACTTAACTGGTCAACACAATTACCTCAATGCGTTAGCCGCGTTAGCACTGGCGGATGCCGTGAGTATTCCTCGCCCAGCTTGCCTTCAAGTATTGAAAGACTATGCGGGGTTAGCGCATCGTTTCGAGTTAGTGTTATTCAACAACGGTGTACGCTGGATTAATGACTCCAAAGCCACCAATGTTGGAAGTACTGAAGCGGCGTTAAATGGGTTACATGTGGACGGCAACATCTACTTATTATTAGGTGGTGATGGCAAGTCAGCTGATTTTTCACCATTAAAACAATATATTGCTGCGGATAACTACCGTTTATATTGCTTTGGCCGTGATGGCAAAGAATTAGCGAATATGGCACCTGAAAAATCAGTTTTGACTGAGACGATGGAACAAAGCTTACGCCAAATTGCGCCTCAACTAAAAACCGGGGACATGGTGCTGTTATCCCCAGCGTGCGCTAGTTTGGATCAGTTTAAAAGTTTTGAGCAGCGTGGAACTGTCTTTGCTCAATTAGCCAAGGAGCTAGGTTAATGACGATACCGGGTGCGATGCGTTTAAAAAATTGGGTCATTGGTGAAAAAAATGGCGTGATTTCAGGCTCAACGCTTTACGACCGTACATTGGTGTGGTTGGCATTCGGTTTAGCCGCGGTTGGTTTTATTATGGTCACATCTGCGTCCATGCCAGTTGGCCAGCGCTTAACCGAAGACCCGTTTTATTTCGCTAAGCGTGATGTGGTGTATATCGTTATCGCATTTATTTTAGCTCTAGGTGTTATGCGTATTCCGATGGCGGTTTGGGAGAAGTACAACTTCATATTGTTGATGGCTTCTCTTGGCATGCTAGTCGTGGTGTTGGTAGCAGGGAGTTCAGTTAACGGGGCATCACGCTGGATAGACATCGGCTTGGTGAAAATTCAGCCGGCAGAAATTTCGAAATTTACGTTGTTTTGCTACGTATCCAGTTATTTAGTGCGTAAATCTGATGAAGTCAGAACCCGCTTTCTTGGCTTTATCAAACCGATGTGTATTTTGATTGTTATGGCGTCCTTGCTTTTATTACAACCCGACCTAGGGACAGTTATCGTCTTAGTGGTTACCACTCTCGGGTTGTTGTTTTTAGCAGGAGCAAGGTTAGCCCCCTTTATTATTGGTATTGCCGCTTGTGCGGTGGGGGTATTGGCTTTGATTTGGTTCGAGCCGTACCGCTTACGTCGAGTCACGTCATTTTTGAATCCATGGGATGACCCGTTTGGAAGTGGTTATCAGCTAACTCAATCTTTAATGGCCTTTGGTCGTGGTGAAGTGTTTGGGCAAGGGCTTGGAAATTCAGTACAAAAATTAGAATATTTGCCAGAAGCACACACAGACTTTATTTTCTCGGTTTTAGCTGAGGAGCTCGGGTACTTTGGCGTTGTATTGGTTCTGCTGATGGTCTTTATGTTGGCATTTAGAGCAATGATGATCGGCCGTCGCGCATTGATGTCAAACCAATTATTCGGTGGTTATTTGGCTTGTTCTATTGGTATTTGGTTTACCTTCCAAGCATTAGTTAACGTTGGCGCCGCATCAGGCATGTTACCAACAAAAGGTTTAACACTACCGCTAATTAGTTATGGTGGTTCGAGTTTACTGGTGATGGCTGCCGCCATTGCGATATTACTGAGAATTGATTTTGAAACACGCCTTGAAAAAGCGCAGGCGTTTGTAAGGAGCACTAAATGAGTCAGGCAAAGAAATTACTCGTCATGGCAGGCGGAACCGGAGGGCATGTTTTTCCGGGGTTAGCCGTGGCTCATTATTTGCAGGCTCAAGGCTGGGAGATTCGTTGGTTAGGTACGGCTGACCGAATGGAAGCTACATTAGTGCCGAAACATGGTATCGATATTGAATTCATTCAAATTTCGGGCCTCAGAGGCAAAGGTATTGCAGCGCAACTGGGGGCGCCATGGCGTATTTATAAAGCGATTCGCCAAGCTAAAACAATTATTAAGCATTATCAACCGGATGCCGTATTAGGCATGGGGGGCTATGTTTCGGGGCCCGGTGGTATTGCAGCATGGCAATGCGGTGTACCTGTTGTGCTCCATGAACAAAATGGTATCGCGGGTTTAACGAACAAATGGTTATCTCGAATCGCAAAAAGAGTATTACAAGCCTTTCCGGGGGCATTTCCTAACGCACCAGTTGTCGGTAATCCAGTACGTGAAGACGTTTTAGCACTACCTACACCACAGGTTCGTTTAGCCGGTAGAGAAGGCGCTATACGCGTATTAGTTGTTGGTGGTAGCCAAGGGGCTCGAATTTTAAATCAAGTGATGCCGTGTGTTGCTGAAAAAGTAGGCAAACAGTTAAATATCTGGCATCAAGCGGGAAAAGGCAGTAAGGAATCGACAGAAGCATTGTATAATGAGCATATGCAAGTTTCAGTCAATTCTGAGTATAAAGTTACTGAATTTATTGATGATATGGCGCAAGCTTACGCATGGGCAGATATTGTTGTCTGTCGGTCAGGTGCATTAACGGTGAGTGAAATTGCAGCAGCAGGTTTACCGGCTATTTTTGTGCCTTTTCAACATAAAGATCGTCAACAATATTGGAATGCATTACCGCTAGAAAAAGCGGGAGCGGCTAAAATTTTAGAACAATCACAATTTACCGCAGATGCTGTGGCGAGCTTATTAGATCAATGGGATAGAAACGAATTACTCTCAATGGCCGAAAAAGCGCATAGCTGTGCAATTACAGACGCAACAGAGCGAGTTGCTACCGTGATTTGCGAAGTGGCTAAATAATATTAGCCATAATTGATACCGAATTAATTAGAAGCGAAGAAATATAGTGAATACACAACAATTAGCGAAATTAAGAACATCAGTGCCAGAAATGAGAAGAGTTAGGCACATCCATTTTGTCGGCATCGGCGGTGCTGGCATGGGTGGTATCGCTGAAGTGTTGGCAAATGAAGGCTATGAAATTAGTGGTTCAGATTTAGCACCAAATGCAGTGACTCAACAACTAACTGCATTAGGGGCAACGATTTACTTTAATCACCGCCCAGAGAATGTTGAAGACGCGAGTGTTGTTGTCGTATCAACGGCTATCTCGAGTGAGAACCCTGAAATTCAAGCCGCCAAAGAATTACGTATTCCTGTTATTCGTCGTGCAGAAATGTTAGCTGAATTAATGCGTTACCGTCATGGCATTGCTGTTGCAGGTACCCACGGGAAAACGACCACTACAGCAATGATTTCTGGGATTTATGCACAAGCAGGTCTTGACCCTACATTTGTGAATGGGGGGTTGGTTAAATCAGCAGGAACGCACGCGCGTTTAGGTAGTAGCCGCTACTTGATTGCAGAAGCCGATGAAAGCGATGCATCGTTTTTACATTTGCAACCGTTAGTTGCGGTTGTGACAAATATCGAAGCTGACCATATGGATACTTACCAAGGCGATTTCGATAATTTAACGAATACATTCATTAACTTCTTGCACAATCTGCCGTTCTACGGGCGTGCAGTAATGTGTATTGATGACCCTGTCATTCGTTCGTTACTACCTAAAATTGGTCGCTACATTACTACTTATGGTTTTAGTGAAGATGCGGATGTGCGTATCACGCAATATGAGCAAAAAGGAAATCAAGGCTTTTTCACCATTGCTCGTGAAAATATGCCAGAGCTGACGGTGGTTCTAAATGCACCGGGACGTCACAATGCGCTCAATGCGACAGCCGCAGTGGCAGTTGCCACAGAAGAAGGTATTGACGATTTACATATTTTATCTGCATTAGTTGAATTCCAAGGGACAGGCCGTCGCTTTGACTTCTTAGGGAATTTCCCTTTACGTAATGTGAACGGCAAAGACGGTGAAGTGATGCTAGTCGATGACTATGGCCACCACCCAACAGAAGTTGACGCAACAATTAAAGCCGCGAGAGCCGGTTGGCCAGATAAACGCATTGTTATGGTATTCCAACCGCATCGTTATACCCGTACTCGTGACTTATACGATGATTTTGTGAATGTTTTAGGGCAGGTAGATGTATTGCTAATGCTAGATGTCTATTCTGCGGGTGAAAAGCATGTACCGGGGGCAGATAGCCGCTCATTGTGCAGAACAATTCGTGGTCGAGGTCAGATTGATCCTATTTATGTTGCCGATAGTGAACAAATTCCGCATATATTAGCTCAAACTCTTGATGAAAATGATTTAATTTTAGTTCAAGGCGCAGGAAATATTGGTAAAATAGCTAAAAACCTAGCCGATGCAAAATTACAGCCACCGATGGTTGAGGAATAAAAATGACAGAGAAAGTTGCGGTTCTATTAGGAGGCTCATCTGCTGAACGTGAAGTTTCACTTCAGTCAGGAAATGCTGTGCTAGCGGGGTTACGCCAAGCAGGTATTGATGCTCATCCTATTGACCCCCAAAATTTCCCTGTAGAAACCTTGAAAGATGCAGGTTTTAATAAAGTTTTTATTGCATTGCATGGCCGAGGTGGTGAAGACGGTACATTACAAGGGTTGTTAGAAACACTAAACCTCCCTTATACCGGTAGTGGTGTTATGGCTTCAGCGCTGAGTATGGATAAGCTGAGAACAAAACAATTATGGCAAGGTGCAGGGTTAAGTGTATCGCCATATGTTTACTTAACAAAGCAGCAGTATAAGCAGGTATCGCATGAGCAAATTGTTGCTAAAGTGCAATTGCTAGGGCTACCTCTGATTGTGAAGCCTAGTCTAGAAGGTTCTAGTGTTGGCATGAGCAAAGTTGATATCCTAGAGTCATTGCCGGCGGCATTGGACCTCGCGTTTCAATTTGATGAAACGTTGTTAATTGAAAAATGGCTGAGTGGCCCGGAGTTCACGGTTGCAGTGTTGGGAGATAACACTTTGCCGTCAATTCGTATTCAACCACCGGGTATTTTTTATGACTACGAAGCAAAATATTTATCTGATGAAACTCAATATTTTTGCCCAAGTGGTTTAGGTGAACAGCTCGAATCTGAGCTCGCAGAATTAGCACTGAAAGCTTACCAAGCCGTTGGCTGCGAAGGCTGGGGACGAGTTGATGTAATGCAAGATAATGATGGTCAATTTTATCTGCTGGAAGTTAATACATCACCGGGTATGACAGGCCATAGTCTAGTACCGATGGCAGCTCGACAGGCTGGTATGAGTTTTTCACAGTTAGTTGTACAAATTTTAAAATTGGCTCGTTGATATGTCACAAGCAGCACTAAACGTTAGGCATCATAATCAGAATAATGACGAGGATCCACGTTCAGGACCGAGTAATGGCGCATTTTTAGGTGGGTTATTTTTCTTCCTATTTGTGCTTGGCACTATCCTCTGGAGTGGTTGGATGGTGATGACTTGGATGAAAGATGCTGACAGGCTGCCGATGTCTAAATTGGTGTTAACGGGGGAGCGCCATTACACCAAAAACGATGATGTCAGAAAGGCCATTTTAGCGTTAGGGCAGCCGGGGACATTTATGACCGTTGATGTCAACGCTATCCAGAACCAAATAAGCATGATGCCATGGGTACGCCAAGTGACGGTGCGTAAACAATGGCCAGATGAATTGAAAATTCACATTGTTGAATACCGCCCATTCGCTAGGTGGAATGACCAAAACATGGTAGATGAACAAGGCAGAGTATTTAACTTGCCAGTTAGCGAAAATGGTAAAGGGGATTATGTGTTGCTGTATGGGCCACAAGGTAGCCAAAAAGATGTCCTTAAAGAATTTGCAGTTTTTAAGAACACGTTAGCAGCACATAACCTAAAGTTAAAATCATTATCGATGACAGCCAGAAATGCATGGCAAATTATTTTAGATAACGATGTTAGAATCGAACTAGGTAAGAAAGATGTGTCAGAGCGGTTAAATCGGTTCCTTGAACTGTATCCGCTTTTGCAGCAAACAACGGATAAACGCGTTGACTATGTTGACTTACGTTATTCCAGTGGTGCTGCGGTGGGCTGGGCGCCACTATTGGTCGATGCTCCACCGGAGTTACAATAAAGACGATGACTAATAACAAAAATTAGGCAGAAAAAATGATTAAAGCAACGGACAGAAAATTAGTGGTAGGCCTTGAGATTGGAACTTCCAAGGTATCAGCCCTTGTTGGCGAAATTCTGCCCGATGGTATGGTTAATATTATTGGGGTGGGAAGTTGTCCATCTCGTGGAATGGACAAAGGTGGCGTAAACGACCTTGAATCAGTGGTAAAATGTGTACAAAGAGCCATTGACCAGGCGGAATTAATGGCCGATTGCCAAATTTCATCGGTTTACCTTGCGCTATCGGGTAAACACGTCAGTTGTCAAAATGAGATTGGTATGGTGCCAGTTTCAGAAGAAGAAGTGACGCAAGAAGATGTTGACAGTGTTGTGCATACAGCAAAATCGGTACGTGTACGTGATGAACACAGAATTTTGCACGTAATACCACAGGAATTTGCAATAGATTACCAAGAAGGGATTAAAAACCCAGTTGGTTTATCGGGTGTACGTATGCAAGCTAAAGTTCATTTGATCACCTGCCATAACGATATGGCGAAGAATATCGTTAAAGCCGTTGAACGTTGTGGGCTAAAAGTTGATCAGCTTATTTTTGCCGGTCTCGCTGCAAGTTATAGCGTTTTAACGGAAGATGAACGTGAATTAGGTGTATGTGTCGTCGATATCGGTGGCGGCACAATGGACATGGCGGTTTATACTGGCGGGGCTTTACGCCATACGAAAGTGATTCCATATGCAGGCAATGTGGTGACAAGTGACATCGCATATGCATTTGGAACACCACCCAGTGATGCAGAAGCCATTAAAGTGCGCCATGGTTGTGCAGTTGGTTCTATTGTTAGTAAAGATGAAACCGTTGAAGTACCAAGTGTTGGTGGGCGACCACCAAGAAGTTTACAGCGTCAAACCTTAGCAGAAGTGATCGAGCCAAGGTATACTGAGCTGTTAAACTTAGTAAATGAAGAAATTTTAAATTTACAGGAACAGTTACGTCAACAAGGTGTCAAACACCATTTGGCTGCTGGTATCGTGTTGACAGGTGGAGCCGCACAAATTGATGGTCTAGTTGAATGTGCGCAAAAAGTGTTTCATACGCAAGTCCGAATTGGTACACCGCTCAACATTACAGGCTTAACGGATTATGCGCAGGAGCCATATTACTCAACAGCGGTAGGGCTTCTGCATTACGGTAAAGAAAGCCATCTAGGCGATGATACCGAAGTAGAAAAACGTGCATCAGTTAGCGGGTGGTTTAGTAAAATAACCAGTTGGCTGAGAAAAGAATTTTAATTTTGATAAAGAAGCATATTATTAGCTTCAAAAGTAGTAAGCACAAAACGGAGAGACATTATGTTTGAACCAATGGAGCTAACCAACGATGCGGTGATTAAAGTCATCGGCGTTGGCGGCGGCGGCGGCAACGCCGTTGAACACATGGTGCGTGAACGTATTGAAGGCGTTGAGTTCTTCGCTGTCAATACAGACGCACAAGCGCTGCGTAAAACCGCAGTTGGACAAACTATCCAGATCGGTACAGGTATTACCAAAGGTCTGGGTGCGGGTGCAAATCCTGAAGTTGGCCGTAATGCCGCTGAAGAAGACCGTGAGGCGCTGCGTAATGCTTTAGATGGCGCGGATATGGTCTTTATCGCAGCGGGTATGGGCGGCGGTACAGGGACTGGTGCAGCTCCGGTTGTTGCCGAAGTTGCCAAAGAATTGGGTATTCTGACAGTTGCTGTTGTGACTAAGCCTTTCAATTTCGAAGGTAAAAAGCGCATGGCATTCGCAGAAGCGGGTATCACTGAGTTGTCAAAACATGTTGACTCATTGATCACTATCCCAAATGATAAATTATTAAAAGTACTTGGTCGTGGTATCTCATTACTGGATGCTTTCGGTGCGGCAAATGACGTACTAAAAGGTGCAGTACAGGGTATCGCTGAGCTGATTACTCGCCCTGGTTTAATGAACGTAGACTTTGCTGATGTGCGTACTGTGATGTCAGAAATGGGCTACGCAATGATGGGGTCAGGGGTTGCTCGTGGTGAAGATAGAGCAGAAGAAGCGGCGGAAATGGCTATTTCTAGTCCACTACTTGAAGATATCGACCTGTCTGGCGCACGTGGTGTATTAGTTAATATCACGGCTGGTTTCGACCTGCGTTTAGATGAGTTTGAAACGGTAGGTAACACTATTCGTGCCTTCGCATCTGATAATGCAACGGTGGTAATCGGTACATCCCTTGACCCAGAAATGCACGAAGAACTGCGTGTCACTGTTGTTGCTACAGGTATTGGTATGGACAAACGTCCAGAAATTACTTTAGTTAGCAACAAGATGTCTCAGCAGGCGTCAATGGAACAGCGCTATCAGCAAATGCAAAATAGCATGTCTTCATTAACAGAAGAGAAGCCAGCGGCTAAAGCGGTCAACGACCAAAATACGCAAACAAATAAAGAACCAGATTATCTTGATATTCCTGCGTTCTTGCGTAAGCAGGCCGATTAATTTTATTTATATTGGTTTCTCCGCTTTTTGTGCTAAAATTTCCTACTGATTATCTTGTATGATGATCAGTAGGACTTATAACATTGCGAGAAAAATACGATGATCAAACAACGGACACTAAAACGTATTATTACAGCGACTGGTGTTGGTTTACATACCGGCAAGAAAGTTACGCTTACATTACGTCCAGCGCCGGCCAATACCGGGGTCATCTACCGTCGTACTGACCTTAATCCACCGGTTGATTTTCCGGCAGATGCGAAATCAGTTCGTGACACCATGTTATGTACTTGCTTAGTGAATGAAGATAACGTGCGTATTTCGACTGTTGAGCATTTGAATGCTGCCTTAGCAGGGTTAGGTATCGATAACATTGTTATTGAAGTCAATGCGCCTGAAATCCCTATTATGGATGGCAGTGCCGCACCATTTGTATTCTTACTGCTTGATGGCGGTATTGAAGAATTAAATTGTGCTAAGAAATTTTTACGTATAAAAGAAACAGTACGTGTTGAAGATGGTGATAAATGGGCTGAAATGCGACCTTATAATGGGTTTAGCCTTGATTTCACAATTGATTTTCAGCATCCAGCGATTGATAGTAGCACACAACGCTACTCACTTGATTTCTCAGCGGAATCATTTGTAAATCAAATTAGCCGTGCGCGTACTTTTGGCTTTATGCGTGATATTGAATATCTGCAATCAAAAGGCTTGTGCTTAGGCGGTAGTTTTGACTGCGCCATCGTTGTTGATGACTATAAAGTACTTAACGAAGATGGTTTACGTTTTGAAGATGAATTCGTTCGTCACAAAATGTTGGATGCAATTGGTGATTTATTCATGTGTGGGCATAACATTATTGGTGCGTTCACCGCATTTAAATCAGGCCACGCTTTGAATAACAAGCTGTTACAAGCAGTTTTAGCGAAAGAATCAGCTTGGGATCTCGTCACATTTGAAGATGAAGCTCAATTGCCTGTTGCATTCAAAGCACCTTCAACGGTGTTTGCATAAGACTTAATTATGCAGCTATCTTCGAAAGCTAATCGAAGTTAGTCCTTTCTGTTGGTTGCACTAGTACTCTCTCCGGCTAGTGCAGCCAGCCGCTCAAATCTTTCTTTTAATCCTTTCGGACTATTTTCTGCTAATTTCAAAAGTGCTTTTGCGGTTTGTGTACTTATCTGACGTTCGTTCGTTTTTTGACTCATTGAGGCCGTTTGCTTAGTTACTGAGCTATTTTGCCTCGATTTTCGCATAAGATCGGGATTGATTCTGATGTCGATAGAAGATAAAGATGGTAGAATGGACGTTCTTAATGCGGAAAGAAGATTGAGTTTTTCGTAATTAAGTCGGGTCATCCAACTGGCATTTGCCACTTCAATGACCATAATATTATTACGGTAGTTTGCAACACGGCACATGGGTTTGATTTCAGCCGGCAGTAACCCTTTTACAGTACGATTTAGTTTGATAATCGCTTTTGCATTACGCTGAATAGTTTGTAAAGTGTTCGATGATGTTGCTAATGATCCTTCAAGAACATCAAAAAGTGCTTGTGGATGACTATCTCTCATTTTTAGCTCCGGCTGAGAATGAAACAACGAATTACAAATAATAATTTTGTCACTTATTCATTATATAAGAGTTTGATGGGCATTTTAAATTTTTGGCGACAACTCGGAAGAAAATACTTTTGGTCCCACCTGCTATTAGGTGTGGTTGCCACGGGTGTCGGTTTGCCTACAATTTTAAATGCGTTATCAGAATCTCAACACACACAGGTTAACTCTTCCCCCGTTAATCGCCAGAGCCAAGCTGTTAATGCCTTTGACAATTTATTTTCTCAACAGAATTCTCAGCGCTCTTCATCTTCATCGTCATCCTATTCAGTTAATTACTGGCAGCAACATGCGGTAAGGAATGTCATTCGGCAGCTTACTTTTGCTTTTTCGGCAACGGAAGACGATGATGTAAACACGGCAGCAGAAGAGACTGAAAAGCTTATTGTCCCACAGTTGATGCTAGATACGCTGTATGCCATGTTAGCACAGCGTTCACTTCAGTGGGATGAAAGTGTTATCCAATTTAGTCATTATAACTATCCCCATATTATTGCCTACCAACCTGCAATTTGGATTGCTCAAGTCCACGGCATTCGTGCCGGCCCGTTAACAGCTTAATCTTCATTGATGGCAAGCCAGCTTTTATTGCTGTGCTGTCTTGTGCCATAAAATTTATTAAAATTTAAAACAATTAATTGATTATTAGAGATTAAAATATGTTAACAAAGATTTTGACCAAAGTTTTTGGTAGTCGTAATGACCGTACGCTGCGCCGTTTACGTAAAGAAGTTGAAAAAATTAATCGTCTTGAACCTGATTTTGAAAAGTTATCTGATGATGAACTAAAAGCAAAAACGGTAGAGTTTCGCGAGCGTTTAACGAAAGGTGAAAGTATAGAAAGCATCATTCCTGAGGCATTTGCAACTGTTCGTGAAGCAAGCAGACGTGTATTTGGTATGCGTCACTTTGATGTGCAGCTGATCGGTGGAATGGTACTGAATGAACGCTGTATCGCAGAAATGCGTACGGGGGAAGGTAAAACATTAACGGCAACATTACCAGCTTATATCAACGCATTAAGTGGCAAAGGCGTTCACGTAGTTACGGTGAATGATTACTTAGCCAAGCGTGATGCTGAGAATAACCGCCCATTATTTGAATTCTTAGGTTTAACTGTGGGTATCAACCTGCCAGGTATGGCTCCACCTGCAAAACGTGAAGCGTATGCGGCAGATATTACTTACGGTACTAACAATGAATTTGGTTTTGACTACTTACGTGACAACATGGCATTTAGTCCAGAAGAGCGTGTTCAGCGTAAATTGCATTATGCTTTGGTGGATGAGGTCGACTCAATTCTTATCGATGAAGCACGTACACCGCTGATTATCTCAGGTCCTGCGGAAGACAGTTCTGAACTGTACCAAAAAGTAGATAAACTTATTCCATATTTGCAACGTCAAGAGAAAGAAGATTCCGATACTTTCCAAGGGGAAGGTCATTTCTCTGTCGATGAAAAAGCACGCCAAGTGACCATAACAGAACGTGGGCTAGTATTAATCGAAGAACTTCTCGCAAAAGAAGGCTTAATGGATGAAGGAGAATCTTTATATTCACCTTCTAACATCATGTTAATGCACCATGTAATGGCAGGCTTACGTGCTCACGCATTGTTTACCTTAGACGTTGATTATATTGTAAAAGATGGCCAAATTGTCATTGTTGACGAACATACGGGCCGTACAATGGAAGGGCGTCGTTGGTCTGATGGCTTACACCAAGCAGTTGAAGCAAAAGAAGGGGTTGAAATTCAAAATGAAAACCAAACCTTGGCTTCAATTACTTTCCAGAACTATTTCCGTTTATATGAAAAACTTGCAGGTATGACGGGTACTGCGGATACCGAAGCATTTGAGTTTAGCTCAATTTATAAACTTGATACAATTGTTATCCCAACTAACCGTCCAATGGTTCGTAAAGATTTACCAGACCTCGTTTATATGAACGAAGCGGATAAGTTTGCGGCAATTATTGAAGATATTCGTGAGAGAACCGCCAATGGGCAACCTGTTCTTGTTGGTACGATTTCTATCGAAAAATCTGAATTAATTTCTAATGCTTTGAAAAAAGCTAAAATTGCTCACAATGTATTGAATGCAAAATTCCATGCAATGGAAGCGGATATCATCGCAAACGCAGGTCAAGCTGGCGCAGTAACGATTGCAACTAACATGGCCGGTCGTGGTACTGACATTATGTTAGGCGGCAGCTGGCAAACTGAAGTTGCTGCATTAGAAGAACCAACTCAAGAGCAAATTGATGAAATCAAAGCAAACTGGAAAGTTCGCCATGATGCTGTTTTAGCCGCAGGTGGTTTACATATTATTGGTACTGAGCGTCATGAGTCACGTCGTATCGATAACCAGTTACGTGGTCGTGCAGGGCGTCAAGGGGATGCGGGTTCATCTCGTTTTTACCTATCAATGGAAGATGCGCTGATGCGTATTTTTGCCTCAGACCGCGTTACAGGAATGATGAAAAAGTTAGGTATGAAGCCTGGTGAAGCTATTGAGCACCCATGGGTGACCAAAGCTATTGCTAATGCACAACGTAAAGTTGAAAGCCGTAACTTTGATATCCGTAAACAATTACTTGAATATGATGATGTTGCAAGTGACCAACGTCGTGCGATTTATACTCAGCGTAATGAATTACTGGATGGCGGTGACATTAAAGAAACGGTTGATAGCATTCGTCAAGATGTATTAACCACTACGATGGATGCTTACATTCCACCTCAATCACTTGAAGAAATGTGGGACATCGAAGGGTTACACCAACGTTTAGTTAATGATTTTGACCTCGACTTACCAATCAAAGAGTGGTTAGATAAAGAGCCAGAGTTACACGAAGAAACATTACGTGAACGTATTATGGCAAAAGCGATTGAAGTTTATGATCGTAAAGAAGAAATTGTTGGCGCAGAAGCGATGCGTAATTTCGAAAAAGGTGTCATGTTGCAAACATTAGACACATTATGGAAAGAGCACTTAGCGTCAATGGATTACTTACGTCAAGGCATTCATTTGCGTGGCTATGCGCAAAAAGATCCTAAACAAGAATACAAACGTGAATCTTTCAGTATGTTTGCTAACATGCTTGAAGCATTGAAATATGAAGTGATTAGTACTTTATCTAAGGTACAAGTTCGTTTACCTGAAGAGGTTGAAGCATTAGAGCAACAGCGTCGTGAAGAAGCTGAACGTTTAGCGAAAAGGCAACAATTAAGCCATGAAGCAGGTGCTGAATCTTTAATGACTGAAACCGAGGCTAAAATAGCAACTCAAGGTCACAAAATTGGTCGTAATGATCCTTGTCCTTGCGGCTCAGGTAAGAAATATAAGCAATGTCACGGTCGCTTAAATTAATTTATTACTAACTCATTAATATAAAAAAGGCGGGATAACCCGCCTTTTTGACGAAAAAATTATGGAAAAAAAACATTTGCATATCGCGGCTGGAATTATTCGTAATTCCCAGCAACAAATTTTTATTACTAAACGCCCTGAAGGCACGCATATGGCTGGCTTTTGGGAATTTCCAGGCGGAAAACTTGAGGTTAATGAATCTCCTGAAGCAGCATTAATTCGTGAGCTTGAAGAAGAAGTCGGAATTGTAGTGACTAAGAGCGAGTTATTTCATCGCGTTGATCATGAGTTTGATGACCGTTTCATTACGCTCTATTTTTTTATCGTTTCTGCGTGGGAAAATGAACCGTACGGTAAAGAAGGGCAAGATTCGCGTTGGGTTTGTCAGCATGACCTTATTGCTGATGAGTTCCCACCGGCAAACCGTATTATTGTCGATTTATTAACGCAGAGAAGTGAATCAGCTTAATAACTGATATCGATATTAAGTGGAAAATACACAATGATATATTTTCCACTTAATTTACTGTGTCGCGACTTAACGTTTTATTTATCTGGTTGTTCACTCCAGTCATCGCTGTCAGATATATCCCCTTGACTAGCAATTCTTTTTTCTTCACTAGCCCACTCACCAAGGTCAATAAGTTGACAACGCTTACTGCAAAATGGGCGGAAAGGGCTGTTTTCATTCCAAACAACTATCTTTTTACATGTTGGGCAGTTTACTTCAATGATTTCACTCATAAATATCTATCTCTAGCTAGCAACAGGATAACTCAAAACTAATTACATCTGGAAGTATACCATTCTCACTGTCGATATGTAGAAAGCGTAAAGCAAATCGTGTTTTATGACCTGAAATTTGTGGGTAAATGAGGTGCTCAATTGGTAATTTGATACGCAGTAACTCTTTGCCCTCGACGTTATCTTGATAAAAACCATTATGAGATTCTTTTACCTCAAAATTGCCACTTTGACGAATTAATGTGAGGACTGTTTTTAATGCATTATTCAGAGGGTCAAGGCTTTGCAGCCATCCATTGATGGTTTTATTTCTTTCAATTTGTGGAATATTTAACCAAAGCTGTAAAGTGGGGAGGTCGAAGCCACAGCAGCCACCAGGGATGCTTAACCGTTGGCGCACCATACTAATAATTTTATCTGTTCGTAAATGGTGACCAAAACGTGAGGCTGACATCAATTTGGAAGTTGTATCAGATAATTGTTCCAGCAATGTAGAAATTAATTGGTTATCGGCATTAGGAGCCTCGGCCCAATTAGCTAATTGAACTCGTTGTTTTTCTAGCTCTTTCATGAGTTCAGAACGTACTTCTCCTCTATCAAGGATTTCAATTAATTCTGAAACAGAACGAAAAAAGGCAATACCAGTAGAGTAGGAAGTAATATTACTTAGCTCATAAATTTGAGATACAAGTGTTTCAAGGCGCAACCACGAACGAATTTTTTCATTCATTGGGTATTCATAAGTAATAAAATTTGTTGCAATTAATTCGCCCATTTTAATTCCTATTTTTTTATTTTTGCTAGTGTTAAGTACTGGTTATGAAAAGCGGCTACCTTGTCTGAGAGATCCGTGTCATGAGAATAGTTTGTTATTATATCATTCGCATAATCAAGTCGTTTTTCACGGCTGACTTGTGCATTAAGTATATTAGTAACTTGTTCTAAACTGGTCTTATCTCTTTTTAGAGTTCGTTGAATTTGTTCTTCAACAGTAACATCAACAACTAATACCCTATCTGCCAAATGATGAATATTATTTTCAATTAATAAAGGGACTACCCATAATACATAAGGGTAATTTATTTGTTGAAATTGTTTTTGCGTTTCTTGTTGGATCAATGGATGAAGCAGAGAATTCAGCCATTTTTTTTCATCGGGTTTGGAAAAAACAATTTCTCTTAAGCGCTGCCTATTTAGCGCCCCGTTGGGAAGAATGACATCCTTACCGAAGTGGCGTGTAATGCTTTCTAGAGCTGGGCTGTTAGGCTCAACAACTTGTCGTGCAATCACATCCGCATCAACTAGGGGAACCCCAAGTTTAGCAAACTCGTTTGCAACAGTTGTTTTACCACTTCCAATACCACCTGTTAAAGCAACTATATAAGGCATATGATTATTCATTTACTCGTTGAAAAAAAACAGATTACACTGAAATAAATCATTTGTCTTCACCCAAAGTAATATTACTGTGAATAGGTTAAAAAACAAATCGATATATTATATCTTAAAGAAAAAATATAATATCTATCTTAAATTATTTATAACTCAGTTATAACATTACCTAAATTAAATATAGGTAGATACATTGCTAGCATGACGATACCCACGAGTATAGCAATTAAAACGAGTAAAATGGGTTCAAGGTTTTTTAGGTTTTTTTCGGTAATGAAAATATATTGCTCTGAATAATATTTGAATAAATAATTGGAAAAATAGTGTATTTTTCCAGATTCTTCAGCAATAGACATTAGCTGTACAGCTAAATCAGGAAAAAACTTAGTTTGCCTCATAGCATAGGAGAGTAATTCTCCTTTATGTACCGACATATGTACGTGTTTGCAGTCTTTGTTATATTGATTATTATTAATGGTTTGAATAGCGCACTTTAAGCATTCAGATAATGATAACCCTACATTAATAGTTGAATGCATCGTTAAAAAATATAAACTTAAATTATGAAGTTGTAATGATTTTTTTAATATAGGTAAATGAATTATTGTTTTTTTTAATAAGGTCAGTGCCTTTTCCTTATATTTAAATATGAAAGGTAATAAAAATAGAATAAGACTAAGTAAGTAGGGTAAATATTCCCTTAGGAAACTTGATATGAAAGTTATAGTTTTTGTAATGAGTGGTAGTTCGTGTCTAACATTTTGATAGATACTTTCAAATTGGGGAACAACATAGGTCATCATAATGACTAATAATATTATAGAAAAAGATGATAGAATTATTGGGTATCGTGTCGATTTATTGATGAGTAAAGATACTTTATTGTTATGCTCTAAAATTGAATTGATTGTACTAAAGCTTTCCTCGTACTGCCCTGTTTTCTCGGCAATGCTAATAATACTGATTACTGTGTCATTAAAGATGGTAGGGTATTGTTTTAAATATTGTGAAAATTTCTCTCCCTTTTCAATATGGATTATTGAATTTTCAATGATATCAGTCCAAAAGGGAAGGGGGCAGTTAGTATGCAATATTTTTAAACATTGTATTAGGTTAATACCTGATGATGATAATAAAGATAATTGATGAAAAAAATGAATTCGATAATTAATGTTTTTCTTATCTAATGTAAATAATGTTTTTAATTTTATTTGTATAGGAATTAAATTTCTTTCAGATATGTTGATAAAAGCATGTTTTTTACTTTTTGCTACTAGTGTACTGTGTTTTAATTGATTTTTAAAATCAATGGCGATATATGAATAAATAAACATGTTAATTTACTCCATTTCCGATAATAGAATAGATTTCTTGAAGCGTGGTTTTACCCATTTCAACGCATTCTATACCTGCATTAAAAAGGCTAACAAAATTATTTTGGTTTTCTAATGTATTATTTTTAAGGATTTCACAGATATTGCTTTGATCTATGTATTCATAAATTGCAGTTCTTCCCATAAAACCAGAAAAACAAAGCTCACAGCCTTTTGAGGACCATTCATTGATTATATGGTTATTATGCAATTCAGTTTTTGTAGGTATTGTTTCTTTGCAGTGAGGGCAAAGTTTTCGTACCAACCTCTGTGCAATAACCATTTTTAAACAGGATTTAAGTTGACTATTTTCTATCCCCAATTGATTCATTCGCTCTATAGCACTAATTGTACAATTGGTGTGCAATGTTGACAAAACTAGATGACCAGTTTGAGCCGCTCGGGTCGCAATCTTAGCAGTTTCTTCATCACGGATTTCACCAATCATAATAACATCAGGGTCTTGCCGTAGAAGTGCCCTCAAAATAAAAGAAAAATTAAGTTTGTATTTTTCATTGACTTGGGTTTGGTTGATCCCTTGTAGGGGGATTTCAATAGGGTCCTCAATGGTTGTTATATTTCTTGAGGATTGATTTAAATATTCTAGATAACTATAAAGTGTTACTGTTTTACCACTTCCTGTTGGCCCTGTGACTAAAATTAATCCTTGTGGACGATTTAAATATTCTTTTAACCGCTCAAGAAGGGAAGAGCACATCCCTATGTGCTCTAAAGAATATTTTAATTGCGTATTCAAAATACGTAAGACTAACTTTTCACCATGAATGGTCGGAATACTCGAAAGGCGAATGCTATAATTTTGTCCGTCAAAGTACCAATTCATTTGACCATCTTGTGGAAGCCTTTTTTCCGCAATATTCATTTTTGCAAGTATTTTTATACGAGCAATGATCTCACTATTAATTTCATAAGGGGGAGAAGAAATAAAATATAGCTTCCCATCTACACGTAATCTAATTTTTAACCCCTGTTTGGTTGGCTCAAGGTGTATATCAGATGAGCGTTTATGAACCGCTGTTTTTAATAATTCTTCAACGAAATTAATAGCCGGTGATGACGTGTTTAATAGTTCAGGCTCTTGTGATTGATAATTTGTTTCCTCCTCATTTATTTCATGTACTGTGTTATTAAAATAATGGTCTATTTTTTCTTTTGGCCAAATGTCATAACAAACAGGGACACTAGCAATAAATTTCAATGTGGCTATTAAGTTATCATCTGGTTTTTTAACAACAGCGATAGATAACCTTTTTTGATTATAATCGATGATTATAATGTAGTTTCTATCGCATAAACTCTTAAGCTCTTTATAAATAAATTGGTCATTCTTAGTTATATTCATAAACATTCCCAATTAGAAGATAAATGTTTTTTCACATAATGATTTTAAGTTAGCATTAGTTTTATTTTCGCAAACAACTGCCCAATTAAAGGGTTTATCTAAGGTTGGAAGGGTTGGTGTTAATGTGACTTTTAAGTCTGATAATGATTTGTCAGTAGAAAACGTAATAACCCCAGATTTAACTTCTATTTTACTAATGTATTTCCCCGTTATATTGGTAGGGATATCATCATTACCTCCATTACATTGTAATAAGCTTCCTCGATTAAAACTGCATATTTCTATACTGTTCTTATAAGGAATAACGGTTTGGAGTACATCGGTAATTGCTGCTTTTTGCATATAGCTTTGATAGCCTGGGATCGCAATAGCACTTAGAATTGATATAATTGCAATTACTACCATAATTTCAATAAGTGAAAATCCTTGTTGATTCATAAATAAAAACCTCCGTTGTTAAGTGAGGTTTTATCATAATTAGATTTTTTAGTTAAAGTTAGAGGTTAAAAAAAGCAGTGCGAAGCACTTTGTAAATGTTTATTGAAAAATAAATTAGATTGCATTTTTATTCGAGCAGCTTCGCAATAAATAATAAAGATAAAATAGAAAGTGGGATTTGTTGATAAATTAAGTGAAGATAAATGCGCCTGTTTTGTATTCACGGGTAAGATCAATATAGATATTACCCGGAGCAATAATTCAATCATTAATTATTTAGTTTACTTTTATAATGTGTCCAATTAAAAAATGGGCCAGGATCTGTTTTGCGACCAGGAGCAATATTACTGTGGCCGGTAATATTATTTTTAATTAGTGGATACTCAACTATAAGTAAATTAGTTAAATAAGTAAGGGATTGATATTGTACTTCGGTAAATGGTTCAAAATCAGTACCTTCTAGTTCAATACCAATAGAAAAATCGTTACATTTTTCTTGGCCTTGGTAGGAAGACTGCCCAGCATGCCAAGCTCGTAAATGAAAGGGGACATATTGAATGATGGTGCCGTCACGGCGTATTAAGCAATGAGCTGAAACGCGAAGATGTTTGATTTCATTAAAAAATGGATGTTCATCAGGGTTTAAAGTCCCTGTAAATAATTGATTTATATAAGGGCCACCAAATTGGCCAGGTGGAAGGCTGATATTATGAATGACTAACAGAGAAGGTATGGTATTTGTGGGGCGCTCATCATAATGTGGAGAAGGGATATGAGTCACATTATTTAGCCAACCATTGTGTATTTTCATATCGTTATCCATAGTATTCTCTTTTCTTTTTTCGTTAACACTCGTTATCTGCAAACGAAAAGATTAGCATAGATGAAACAAAGCGAGTGCATATTTTGGAGTTAAAAATGACGATACGGCGATATGATGAACAGCAAAGACGTGAAATGCTTTTTGAGCGGTTACAAATTGATATTCCTTTTATGGTCAGTGTGGCTTTGAAAGAAGATTTAGGTCAGTCTATTGATTATAAAAAAGATATCACTGGTCAGCTGTTAAACATAGATGCGCAAGCGAGTGCTCGAATTATTACCCGCGAACATGGCGTTTTTTGTGGGAAGCAATGGTTAGATGAGGTCTTTCTTCAACTTGGTGGGCAAGTCAAAATTGATTGGAAAGTTCAAGATGGTGAAACCGTTACTCCTAACCAAGTTCTCTGCGAGATGCAGGGGCCATCACAAATTTTACTAACAGGTGAGCGCACCTCTTTGAATTTTATTCAAACGCTTTCTTCTGTTTCAAGTATTACTGCTGAATATGTAAAACAAATCGCAGGTACAAGAGCTAAGTTACTTGATACACGTAAAACTATCCCGGGCTTAAGGACTGCTTTAAAATATGCAGTATTGATGGGGGGTGGGTTTAACCATCGCTTAGGTTTATCTGATGCCTACTTAATAAAAGAAAACCATATTATATCAGCTGGTTCAGTCGAACGAGCTGTTGAATTAGCGCGTAGCGCGCATCCAGATGTCCCAATAGAAATTGAAGTTGAAAGTTTAGATGAGTTATTACGAGCCTTAAAAGCGCAAGCGGATATCATCATGTTAGATAACTTTACTCCAGTCATGATGAAAGAAGCTGTGGTGTTAACGGCAGGAAAGGCTGCACTTGAAGTTTCTGGCGATGTTACCTTAGACACAATAACAGAGTTCGCAGAAACAGGGGTTGATTTTATTTCTGTTGGTGCGCTAACCAAACATATTAAAGCCATGGATTTATCTATGCGTTTTATTGATAAAAATCATTAAGCTATATGGTGTGACACACCAAGCTATCTCAGCTAAGATCCTAAGTTATAGTATTGTTGATGTAGCTTTATCTTGAGTAGCTGTTTACGTTAAGCAGGTTTTAGGAATCTAGCTCACTTGTTAACTAACAGTATCTTGGTGTTGATTTAAATCTTTATGGGGTTACAACAAAATATTTTGTAGCCCCTAGTCAGTTGGCGCATTATGCAGTTCCTTTATCCACCTATCAATTGAAACATTACAACGCTATTTTATTTTCTACATCAACTTTATTCTAAGATGATAAGGGATAGATTTGAGTGTAATTTAACCAAATGAATTTAAGTTAAGTTTAAAAGCGGTTGTGAATTTAACGATTTATTAACATCATTGTGGTCTTGATGAGTAAAAAGTACTGCCAATGGCATTATTTGGTTAAATAATTACTATTAATGAATTTAAATTCAATTTATTGGTTGGTTTAACGATTCAGTTTCTATTTTAAAGCATAATAAGTCGGTTTTAATGTTAAAATATGTCATGTCAAATTGCATATTTAGTTATCAATTCATGCTAAATATTAAAAAAAATTGTTAAGATTTGCAGGATTTTATGATTTAGCGCAAGGTCTTTATGGACAGATAGTGAATACTTTGTTACTTTATTAACCCATAAATAAATTGGTATTACCAATTAACACTGGGTAATACGTAATCAATAATTACTCACTCATGAATATGGCAGATTATGACTTACGGTAAAATTCGCCAACCAAAGTTATCAGATGTAATAGAGCAGCGTCTCGAACATCTTATTTTCGAAGGGACACTACGCCCTGGCGAAAAGCTGCCTCCTGAGCGCGAACTTGCAAAACAGTTTGACGTATCTCGACCATCAGTGCGTGAAGCAATTCAAACGTTAGAGGCGAAAGGCCTTTTATCTCGCCGCCAAGGTGGCGGAACATTCGTGCAAAAGAAAATGTGGCAAAGCTTTAGTGACCCTTTAGCTCAGCTACTTGAAGGCAATCCTGAATCTCAATTCGATCTTCTTGAAACTCGTCATGCCCTTGAAGGTATTGCTGCGTATTATGCGGCACTTCGTGGTACAGATGAGGATCTTGAGCGGATTCGCCAAAGCTATGAATTAATTAAGACAGCGCAAGAAAATGGTGGATTAGAAGCAGAGTCAGATGCGGTATTACAATATCAATTAATTGTAACTGAAGCTGCTCATAATGTCGTTTTGCTGCACCTATTGCGCTGTATGATCCCGATGTTAGAACAAAATATTCGTCAGAATTTTGAGTTCTTATATACCCGTAAAGAAATGTATAAAGCAGTTAGTGAACATCGAGCACAGATTTTTGCCGCTATAATGGCAAGAGAGCCCGAAAAGGCACGTGAAGCTTCTCATCGTCACTTAGCCTTTATCGAAGATTTACTGTTGGATATTAGCCGAGAGCAAACTCGCAGAGAACGTTCTTTACGTCGGTTACAGCAACATCCTGATTTGAATTAATAATATAGATCCTGACTGCTGCGTCTATATTATTGTGAATACTCTAATTGAGAGTTAAAGCGGCAACTACATCAGGGCCTATCTTCCCGCTGTTTTACGGCAACTGGAAAAATAGCAGGAAGATAGGCTCCACATAAACATATAAAATAGATAACAGATAAGGAATACACCATGTCAGATATGTTAAAAAATGACGTGGATCCGATTGAAACTCGCGACTGGCTACAGGCGATTGAATCGGTCATCCGTGAAGAAGGTGTTGATCGTGCTCAGTTTATTATCGAACAGGTATTAAGCGAAGCGCGTAAAGGCGGTGTTAATATTGCCGCTGGCGCATCTGGTCATTCTGATTACATCAACACAATAGCTGTTGAAGATGAGCCGGCATACCCTGGTAACATGGATTTAGAGCGCCGTATTCGCTCTGCAATTCGTTGGAACGCAGTAATGACTGTTTTACGTGCTTCCAAAAAAGACTTAGAGCTGGGTGGCCACATGGCTTCTTTCCAGTCATCAGCAACTTTGTATGAAGTGTGCTTTAACCACTTCTTCCGCGCGCATAATAACAATGACGGCGGGGACTTAGTCTTCTTCCAAGGCCACATTTCTCCAGGTATTTACGCACGTGCGTTCTTGGAAGGTCGCTTAACTGAAGAGCAAATGAATAACTTCCGTCAAGAAATTGGTGGAAATGGTCTGTCTTCTTATCCACACCCTAAATTAATGCCTGACTTCTGGCAGTTCCCGACCGTATCAATGGGTCTGGGTCCAATTAATGCTATCTATCAAGCTAAGTTCCTGAAATATCTTGATAACCGTGGACTGAAAGATACATCAGCTCAGCGCGTATATGCATTCCTAGGTGATGGTGAGATGGATGAGCCAGAATCTAAAGGTGCAATTACTATCGCCACTCGCGATAAATTAGATAACTTAGTATTTGTTATCAACTGTAACTTGCAACGTTTAGATGGCCCAGTTACAGGTAATGGTAAAATTGTTAATGAACTAGAAGGTATCTTTAATGGTGCTGGCTGGCAAGTTATCAAAGTTATGTGGGGCGACCGTTGGGATGAATTACTGCGTAAAGACACGAGCGGTAAACTTGTTCAATTAATGAACGAAACCTTAGACGGCGACTACCAAACCTTTAAATCACGTGACGGTGCATATGTACGTGAGCATTTCTTTAATCGTTACCCAGAAACTGCAGCATTAGTTAAAGATATGACTGATGATGAAATTTGGGCTCTGAACCGTGGTGGTCACGATCCGAAGAAAGTGTACGCAGCATTCAAAAAAGCACAAGAAACGAAAGGTAAACCAACTGTTATTTTAGCGCAAACCATCAAAGGTTATGGTATGGGTGAAACTGCAGAAGGTAAAAATATTGCTCACCAAGTGAAGAAAATGAACATGGATGGCGTTCGTCATTTCCGTGATCAATTCAATGTACCAGTTGCTGATGAGCAAATTGAAAAACTGCCATACATTACGTTTGAAAAAGATTCCGAAGAGTACAAATATCTGCATGAGCGCCGTCAAGCGTTAGGTGGTTATTTACCCGCTCGTCGCTCAACCTTTGACGAAAAATTAGATATCCCAGCACTGGCAGATTTCAGCCAATTATTGGAAGAACAATCTAAAGAAATTTCAACAACTATCGCGTTCGTTCGTGCGTTGAACGTCATGTTGAAAAACCAATCGATCAAAGAGCGTTTAGTACCAATTATCGCTGATGAAGCGCGTACATTTGGTATGGAAGGCCTATTCCGTCAAATCGGTATCTATAGTCCTAAAGGTCAGCAATATACTCCGCAAGACCGTGAGCAAGTTGCTTACTATAAAGAAGACTCGAAAGGTCAAATCCTGCAAGAAGGTA
This sequence comes from Providencia sp. PROV141, assembly GCF_028481645.1. NCBI lineage: Bacteria > Pseudomonadati > Pseudomonadota > Gammaproteobacteria > Enterobacterales > Morganellaceae > Providencia > Providencia sp. PROV141. The sequence continues at coordinate 188,946 of NZ_JAMPPR010000017.1, forward strand.
TCAATGAGCTGGGTGCGGGTTCTTCTTGGTTAGCGGCTGCGACATCATACAGCACTAACAACCTGCCAATGATCCCATTCTATATCTACTACTCAATGTTTGGTTTCCAACGCATTGGTGACTTGATGTGGGCAGCGGGTGACCAGCAAGCACGCGGTTTCTTAATCGGTGGTACTTCAGGCCGTACAACACTGAATGGTGAAGGCCTACAGCATGAAGATGGCCATAGCCATATTCAATCACTGACTATCCCTAACTGTATTTCTTATGACCCTGCATTTGCTTATGAAGTTGCTGTCATTATGCAAAACGGTTTAGAGCGTATGTACGGTGAGAAACAAGAAAACGTTTACTACTACATCACGACGCTGAATGAAAACTATCATATGCCAGCAATGCCAGAAGGCGCAGAAGAAGGTATCCGTAAAGGTATCTATAAACTGGCTTCTGTTGAAGGTAGCAAAGGTAAAGTTCAGTTGTTAGGTTCAGGTTCTATGATGCGCCACGTGCGTGAAGCCGCTGACATTCTGTCTGCAGAATATGGAATTGGTTCTGATGTCTATAGTGTGACTTCTTTCACTGAATTGGCTCGTGATGGCCAAGACTGTGAGCGTTGGAACATGCTGCATCCATCTGAAGCACCACGCGTTCCATACATTGCACAAGTGATGAATGACGCACCAGCCGTTGCATCAACTGACTACATGAAACTGTTCGCAGAACAAGTTCGTACATATGTTCCTGCAAGTGATTACCGTGTTCTGGGTACAGATGGTTTCGGTCGTTCAGACAGTCGTGAAAACCTGCGTCACCACTTTGAAGTGGATACATCCTATGTGATCGTTGCAGCGTTAGGTGAATTAGCTAAACGTGGTGAGATTGATGTAAAAGTCGTTGAAGAAGCGATTAAAAAATACAACATCAACCCAGATAAAGTTAACCCACGTTTGGCATAAGAGGTAAAAATCAATGTCTATTGAAATCCAAGTGCCTGATATCGGTGCTGATGAAGTTGAAGTCACCGAAGTGATGGTTAAAGTTGGCGACAAAGTAGAAGCGGAGCAATCACTTATTACCGTTGAAGGTGATAAGGCTTCTATGGAAGTCCCATCTCCACAAGCGGGTGTGGTAAAAGAAATTAAAATTGCTGTTGGCGATAAAGTGACAACAGGCAAATTAATCATGGTATTCGAAGCAGAGGCGGGCGCCGCAGCGCCTGCTCCTGCAGAAGCCCCTGCGGCTCCAGCGGCAGCACCAAGCGCAGCAGCATCTAAAGATGTTGCTGTACCAGATATCGGTGGCGATGAAGTTGAAGTTACTGAAATCATGGTTAAAGTCGGTGACAAAGTAGAAGCTGAGCAATCTTTAATTACAGTTGAAGGTGATAAAGCCTCAATGGAAGTTCCTGCGCCATTTGCTGGAACGGTCAAAGAAATCAAAATTGCGACTGGCGATAAAGTGAAAACTGGCTCGCTGATCATGGTATTTGAAGTTGCAGGCGCGGCACCTGCTGCGGCTCCTGTTGCACAAGCAGCGGCACCAGCAGCTACAACAGCTTCAGCAATTAAAGATGTTAATGTTCCTGACATCGGCGGCGATGAAGTTGAAGTTACCGAAGTGATGGTCAAAGTGGGTGATACTGTTTCCGCTGAGCAATCAATCATTACGGTTGAAGGCGACAAAGCTTCAATGGAAGTACCAGCGCCATTTGCGGGAACAGTTAAAGAAATTAAAATTGCGACTGGCGATAAAGTGAAAACTGGCTCGCTGATTATGACCTTTGAAGTGGCAGGTGCAGCTCCAGCAGCGGCTCCAGCTGCTCAACCGTCTGCTCCGGCTCCTGCGGCAGCTCCTGCACAAGCAGCGCCAGCGAAAGCAACTGACAACAAAACTGAATTTGTTGAAAATGATGCATACATCCATGCAACTCCAGTCATTCGCCGCTTAGCGCGTGAATTTGGTGTTAACTTAGCGAAAGTGAAAGGTACAGGCCGTAAGGGTCGTATCCTGCGTGAAGACGTTCAAGCTTACGTGAAAGATGCAGTAAAACGTGCGGAAGCTCCTGCAGCTGCAGGTGGCGGTTTACCAGGTATGCTGCCATGGCCGAAAGTGGATTACAGCAAATTCGGTGAAGTCGAAGAAGTTGAACTGGGGCGTATCCAAAAGATTTCTGGCGCTAACTTAAGCCGTAACTGGGTGATGATCCCACATGTTACACTGATGGAAGAAGTGGATACCACTGAAGTTGAAGAGTTCCGTAAGCAACAAAACAAAGAAGCTGAGAAGAAAAAACTGGATGTGAAAATCACACCATTAGTTTTTGTCATGAAAGCGGTTGCTCGTGCTCTGGAAGAAATGCCACGCTTTAATAGCTCCATTTCTGAAGATGCGCAGCGTCTGTTCCTGAAAAAATATATCAACATCGGTATTGCAGTTGATACTCCAAATGGCCTCGTTGTTCCTGTCTTCAAAGACGTTAACAAAAAAGGTATTTTAGAGTTATCTCGTGAACTGATGGAAGTTTCTAAGAAAGCGCGTGCAGGTAAACTCACTGCGTCTGATATGCAAGGCGGATGTTTCACCATTTCTAGCCTTGGTGGTATCGGTACAACTGGTTTTGCACCAATCGTGAACGCACCTGAAGTTGCTATTATGGGGCTGTCACGTTCTTCAATGAAACCTGTTTGGAATGGTAGCGAGTTTGTTCCTCGCCTGATCCTGCCAATGTCACTGTCCTTTGACCACCGTGTCATCGATGGGGCTGATGGAGCGCGCTTCATCACCCTAGTAGGGCAATTAATGAGCGATATTCGCCGTTTAGTGATGTAAATAATAAGACCGGCGAATAAGCCGGTCTGTCTTATTTAGGCTGAGGCAGAATTTTTTGCTGCTGCTACGAAAGGTTGGGAGTTACATCACGAAATGAGCCTTTTCAGGGTGTTAACAATTCTGTAAACTGCTCTCGGTGTGTACTTTTCCAGTGGAAGATCGTTTATTCAGCAGTACCGCTGGACAAAACAAAAAGAGGTCATGATGAGTACTGAAATTAAAGCCCAAGTCGTTGTGCTTGGTGCAGGCCCTGCAGGTTATTCTGCGGCTTTCCGTTGCGCTGACTTAGGTTTAGAAACTGTTTTAGTAGAACGTTATTCAACCCTTGGTGGTGTTTGTTTAAACGTTGGCTGTATCCCTTCAAAAGCTTTATTGCATGTTGCAAAAGTGATCGAAGAAGCAAAAGCATTAGCAGAACACGGTATCGTATTTGGTGAGCCAAAAACGGATATCTCTAAAGTTCGCTTATGGAAAGAAAAAGTGATCAATCAGCTGACGGGTGGTCTGGCTGGTATGGCGAAAGGCCGTAAAGTTAACGTGGTTAACGGTCTAGGTAAATTCACTGGTGCAAATACACTGGTTGTTGAAGGCGAAAACGGTAGCACGACTATCAACTTCGATAACGCAATTATTGCAGCGGGTTCACGTCCAATTCAATTACCATTCATTCCTCATGAAGACCCACGTATTTGGGATTCAACTGATGCGTTAGAACTGACAGAAGTTCCTGAGCGTCTGCTGGTTATGGGTGGGGGTATTATCGGTTTAGAAATGGGAACTGTGTATCATGCACTGGGTTCTCAAATCGATGTGGTTGAAATGTTTGACCAAGTCATCCCAGCGGCTGACAAAGATGTGGTTAAAGTATTCACCAAACAAATCAGTAAAAAATTCAACCTACTGTTAGAAACTAAAGTCACAGCTGTTGAAGCGAAAGAAGACGGTATCTACGTTTCTATGGAAGGTAAAAAAGCTTCCGCAGAACCACAACGTTATGATGCTGTATTAGTGGCTATCGGCCGTGTTCCTAACGGTAAAAACTTAGATGCAGGTAAAGCAGGCGTTGAAGTTGACGATCGTGGCTTTATCCATGTCGATAAACAAATGCGTACTAACGTTCCGCACATTTTCGCTATCGGTGATATCGTTGGTCAACCAATGTTGGCTCACAAAGGTGTTCACGAAGGTCACGTTGCCGCAGAGGTTATCTCTGGTCTGAAACATTACTTTGACCCGAAAGTTATTCCATCTATCGCTTATACTGAACCAGAAGTTGCTTGGGTTGGTTTAACTGAGAAAGAAGCGAAAGAACAAAACATCAGCTATGAAGTTGCGACTTTCCCATGGGCAGCATCAGGCCGTGCAATCGCATCTGATTGCTCTGAAGGTATGACTAAACTGATTTTCGACAAGCAATCTAACCGTGTTATCGGTGGTGCGGTTGTCGGTGTGAACGGTGGTGAATTACTGGGTGAAATCGGCCTAGCAATTGAAATGGGTTGTGATGCTGAAGATTTAGCATTGACTATCCATGCTCACCCAACACTGTACGAATCAATCGGTATGGCTGCTGAAATTTACGAAGGTAGCATTACTGATTTACCAAACGCAAAAGCGAAAAAGAAAAAATAATTTTCTTTAATCGCACAGATAAACAGTATCTCTAGTATGCTGTTTATCGCCAAAGCGAATTGAAGCCAATGTGGAAACACATTGGCTTTTTTTGTTTTTTTGAATATATACAATCAGTCACATAGCTCTGTTCTGTTATTTATTAAAATCAATATTAATTGTTTTATAAGTAATACGTGTTTAATTTTAAATGGCCGAATCTTTATTAATAATAACGGTTAGTTGACTATAAAAATATTAAATTCTAATTTCTTTATTCTATTTTTTATTGATAACTAATAAGGAAGTTAGTTTATGGATGATGTGACACACCTAGGTACAATAACTGTATGGGGAAACAATCCAAGAGAACATTTTAATGATTATTTTAATAATTATGATAATGCTCATGAAGATATTGATTTAACTGGGAGGTATGAAGAATTAAAAAATGTTTTAAATGAAAATCTTTATGATAATAAAAATATAGCTCATATCCATGATGATGTTGATAATCACAAAGTCGATGCTTTTCAAGATTCTTCTACTACAATTAAGGATGATTTAAAATCTAAACAAATATTAATTGAAAATGATTTAATTACATTGAGAAAGGATATTGCGGAAATTGAGAAATCGCCTGGCTGGAAATTTATCATTGATCCGCAAAAGTACCCTTGTACATATAAATGGAATTTTCAATCTTCAGACTCCTCAAAATTAAAAATTTCAGCAACCTTTAAATTTCGCACAATTGAAGATAGAGACAGGCTCCTCGCAGATGATTTTGACGATAATATACCGGGTATACCGAGGTTTCCTTTTGATAATATAAATCTATATATAGATGCGGTTAATAAGCGAGCTGACCGTGATGCTATAATTCAATTGCTCGAAATTAAGAGACAACATAAAAGTATTACGGATAAAATTCAGTTTAATGTAAATGAATTAAATAAGCTGAAAATAGCCCAAAGTAGTGTATTTGTTGTTCCCACACCGAATGTTCCTACATTACCTCATGGCGTTGCTTCAAATTCACAAGTAACACAAACGGCAAATAGCAATATTGTAAAAGGTATCGAAAAGACATTAGGTAATATTCGTGATGGCCTAGCGGAAACGTTTGATTGCTCTTTTGGCATGAGTTGCTCAAATGATTTAGATAAAGCAGCAAAAAATTCAAGTGTTGAGAAACCTCATACTGGTGGGGACCAAATACCTGAACAAGGCCGGATAGGTACAGGTGGAATCCAAATACCTGAGCAAGGAAAAATTGATACGAGTGGAAACCAGATACCCGAAAAAGGGCGGATGAATACTGGCGGAGATCAAATACCTGAACGTATAGATAATACACATGTAACCCCACAGCCTAATCAGATTACAGTAGAAGATATTGCTTATTTATCTGAGAATAAGAACAATATTAAGGAGCAATGGCATAAAGGTAGTTTTAATTCACCTGAAGAATCGTTACAGAAACATTATGAAAAGCATGGAAAAGAAGTTGGTGCAAGTAATATTGAACAATATCAACGAAAAGCTGAAGAGTTTTCAAGAAGTTTAAAAGGCGCTAAAGCCTCTAAGATAAGAGGGGCTACAGACAACGTAACTCGTTATTATAAGAACGGGAAATATTTAGATAAAACAATCGAAGGAAAGATAATATCGTTTGGAAAACAATAATAGAGAGGAATACGTTATGTGGCATGATTTAAACATTAAAAATGTGGGCCGTATAGAGAAAACAGTTGCTGAATTCACAATTACAATGATCCCTATTTTGCCTTATTCAAAAATGAAAGTGAAAATTTATGAAAGTCAATCCGGAAATTTTACTGGAATGACTGACTTGGCAATAAAAAGAAAATTTGATGGTTCTCCCGAATGTGCTATTGGGTATGGAGATACTATTGAGAAGGCACTAGAAGACACGATCCTTTATTTTAATAAAATGCTAAGTCAAGACGGATTCACTGAATTAACCGAAGATGATATTAGCTACGCAGAGTGGTCTGATTTTTAAAAGTTAAAAGATCCCAGCAAGTGCTGGGATCTCTGTTAACGGTTTTACTCATCCTCAGCTAGCTGGATGAACAGTTGCTCAGCTTGGCATGTAAGGATATAGCGACTACCTATTTTAAATCCGGGCTCGCTCAGTTACTTACAGCTTGAGGTGAGCAGTGGGCTGGGGGGATCGCGGTTGGGCACCTATAAATAATTTTTGTGTATTTATAAGGGCTGTTCATCTGCCATTCTTCGTTATTTATCAGAAAAACACGTAATATGGTCTGACTTGATGATGCTAAAGGTGTAGGCAAATACTGGTTTGGCTATTGTTTACACTTTATCTACATCTACTAGCTTTCAATCATTCGTGTAGATAAAACAAAATAATACATATCAATAAGAAAGCGCTATGGAACTAAAACCCACTGCAATTTTAATTCATGTACCTGATGTTCAAGCGGGTTTGGCTTGGTATCAGCAAGCTTTTCCACAAGCAAAGGCAGAATACTTGCCTGAATTTGATTTCACCTTACTGCATGTCGGAGACTTCACGATAGAAGTGGTGCAAGCGGATAAAAAAGTCAGTGAAGGTAAAAAAGGAACGGTATTGTATTGGCAAGTCGATAATTTTGATTTGGCTTTTGAGCATTTCACTCAACTAGGGGCAAAACTGTACCGCGGACCAATGTTAATAGATGGTAACAATCGAATGTGCCAAGTGGAAGATCCATTTGGTAACTTAATTGGCCTAAAAGGACAATAAAACCAATTAAAATATTTAAAAAAATTAAAACCAATCGCAATGATTTACCTTATCAATTAGTAATATAAATAAAATTGCGATAAAAAATATAATTTGTGATAGCTGATGAAAAAAGGCACTAATTAGGGTGCTTTAAATTTTAAAATGCATTATAAAAAGTATGGTTTTTTCGGCGTTTTACGATGGTTAATAGTATCTTAAGCTGAAAACTAACCAGTAATGAAGTGTTAAGGCGTAAAGTTAGTAGTTAAATGTTGCTTTCTTGTGAATGAATTAACATTACGTTTAAATTCTGCTATGCTGATCGCCCGAAGCTGGGCATAATTTTACCGCCATTGAGATTATGCGAGCAAATTCCTCTGACCTGGCACCGGATGATAATTTTGTCAGTATGGTGCAGACAGCCGGGTATATAAATAACAAAGAAGCGAGGAGAACGTCGTGCTAGAAGAATACCGTAAGCACGTAGCCGAGCGTGCCGCTCAAGGGATTGTCCCTAAGCCATTAGATGCGTCACAAGTAGCTGCACTGGTAGAGTTACTCAAAAACCCACCCAAAGGTGAAGAAGATTTCCTGTTAGATCTGCTGACCAACCGCGTCCCCCCTGGTGTTGACGAAGCAGCGTACGTAAAAGCTGGATTTTTAGCCGCGATAGCTAAAGGCGAAACTTCCTCCCCTCTTATCTCCCCTGAAAAAGCCATTGAACTGTTAGGTACCATGCAGGGCGGATATAACATCCACGCACTGATTGAAGCGTTGGATGACGAAAAACTAGCGCCAATTGCCGCTAAAGCACTTTCCCACACCTTACTGATGTTTGATAACTTCTACGACGTAGAAGAAAAAGCGAAAGCGGGAAATGTTCACGCGAAACAAGTTATTGAATCATGGGCAAATGCCGAGTGGTTCAAAGAGCGCCCTGCGCTAGCAGAAAAAATGACAGTTACTGTGTTCAAAGTGACTGGTGAAACTAACACAGATGACTTATCGCCAGCTCCTGATGCATGGTCACGTCCAGATATCCCATTACACGCGTTAGCAATGCTGAAAAACGCACGCGATGGTATTGAACCAGACGATGCGGGCAATGTTGGCCCAATCAAGCAAATCGATGCGCTGAATAAAAAAGGCTTCCCATTAGCTTACGTGGGTGATGTCGTCGGTACCGGTTCTTCTCGTAAATCAGCGACTAACTCGGTGCTGTGGTTTATGGGTGACGATATCCCATTTGTACCAAATAAACGTGGTGGTGGGGTGGTATTAGGTGGCAAAATTGCACCAATCTTCTTTAATACAATGGAAGATGCGGGTGCATTACCGATTGAAGTGGACGTTTCTAAACTGAATATGGGCGATGTGATTGACATCTATCCATTTAAAGGTGAAGTTCGTAACCATGAAACGGGCGAGCTGCTAGAAACATTTGAATTAAAAACAGATGTGCTGATTGACGAAGTTCGTGCAGGTGGTCGTATTCCACTGATTATTGGCCGTGGTTTAACCAGTAAAGCACGTGAATCTCTGGGCTTAGAAGCAACAGATGTGTTCCGTCACGCGAAATCCGTTGCACAAAGCAATCGTGGTTTCTCATTAGCACAAAAAATGGTTGGTCGTGCTTGCGGTCGTCCAGGTATTCGCCCTGGCGAATATTGTGAGCCAAAAATGACCTCTGTAGGTTCACAAGACACAACTGGCCCAATGACCCGTGATGAACTCAAAGACTTGGCTTGCTTGGGTTTCTCTGCAGATTTAGTCATGCAGTCATTCTGCCATACCGCGGCATATCCAAAACCTGTTGATGTGACAACACACCACACCTTACCTGATTTCATCATGAACCGTGGCGGTGTTTCTCTGCGTCCAGGCGATGGCATTATCCACTCATGGTTAAACCGTATGTTACTGCCAGATACCGTCGGTACAGGTGGTGACTCACATACGCGTTTCCCAATTGGTATTTCATTCCCTGCGGGTTCAGGTTTAGTCGCATTTGCTGCGGCAACAGGGGTGATGCCTCTGGATATGCCTGAGTCAGTATTGGTTCGCTTTAAAGGTGAAATGCAGCCGGGTATCACTTTACGTGACCTCGTTCATGCAATTCCACTGTATGCAATTAAAGACGGCCTTCTGACCGTAGAGAAAAAAGGTAAGAAAAACATTTTCTCTGGTCGTATCTTAGAAATTGAAGGCTTACCTGAGCTCAAAGTTGAACAAGCGTTTGAATTAGCGGATGCGTCAGCAGAGCGTTCAGCGGCGGGTTGTACTATCAAATTGGATAAAGCGCCAATTATTGAATACCTGCAATCGAATATCGTTCTATTAAAATGGATGATAGCTGAAGGTTATGGCGACCGTCGTACTATCGAACGCCGTATCAAAGGAATGGAAAGCTGGTTAGCGGATCCACAGCTGCTAGAAGGTGATGCAGATGCGGAATACGCAGCAGTGATTGAAATTGACCTCAATGATATTAAAGAGCCAATTCTGTGTGCACCAAATGACCCAGATGACGCACGTTTATTATCTGATGTTCAAAACGAGAAAATTGATGAAGTTTTCATCGGTTCTTGTATGACAAACATCGGTCACTTCCGTGCAGCAGGTAAGTTATTGGATTCCCACAAAGGCCAATTACCAACACGTTTATGGGTTGCGCCTCCAACTAAGATGGACGCAGCACAGTTAACCGAAGAAGGTTATTACAGCGTCTTTGGTAAGAGTGGAGCGCGTATTGAAGTCCCAGGTTGTTCTCTGTGTATGGGTAACCAAGCACGTGTGGCAGATGGTGCAACAGTTGTTTCCACTTCGACACGTAACTTCCCGAACCGTTTAGGGACAGGTGCGAATGTTTACCTCGCATCAGCAGAACTGGCTGCGGTAGCTTCTTTATTAGGTCGTTTGCCAACGCCGTCAGAATATCTGCAATTTATGGATAAGGTCGATGAAACAGCAGCGGATACCTACCGTTACCTGAACTTTGACCAATTATCACAATATACCGAAAAAGCGGATGGCGTGATTTTCCAAACAGCCGTGTAATAAGGTAATATTAATAATGAAGGCTCCTGATTAGGAGCCTTTTTTGTTTCAATATAATAAGTTAGTTAAATATATTCAGAAATTTCGATTAGATTTAAATCGATATCACGTATGTAAATTGATCTGATCGCCCCAGTTGCCCCTGTACGATTTACTGGCCCTTCGATAATTTTTATGCCTTGTTGTTCAATCTGTTTTTGTACGTCACACAGCGGTATATCACTAATAAAGCATAAATCGAGTGAGCCCGGTACAGGCAAGTGCGCTTTCGGTTCGAATTCTTTTCCATATTGGTGGATATTGATTTTTTGTTGCCCAAAACTTAGTGCGTAGCGCTGTTCACCAAAGGTAACAACTTCCATTTTTAATACACGTTGGTAGAAATCAAGGCAGGCATCAAGGTTAGTTGTGGTGAGTACTATATGGTCTAAGCGATTGATCATTATGGTCCCTATTGATTGAACTATGACTATTTTAGTTATTTGCCTATTTAATAGTAAATGAATCATATGATTTATGTGTTGAAACCGATGCTTTACTCAGTTTTATTTTTTCTGGTGGTAATACCTCTCAACAAAGCGGTTTGACTCGCGTTATACTAGGTTCAATAACGCAAGAGTAGAGGGACTGCATATGGACTACCAATTTTTCCAAGATATCACCGGAGCTATCTCCGCTAAATTCTCGATGGATCATGAGGCTATTGGATATTGGCTTAATGAAGAGGTTAAAAATGACCTTAGTCTGTTAGATGCTATTGAGGAAAATTACGAAAAAATTAAAGGTAGTGAAAAACAATGGGAATTAATTGGTCATGAGTACACATTGTTGTTAGATGACGAAGAGGTGATGGTCCGTGCTAATCAGTTGTCATTTGAAACTGAAGGGTTGGAAGAAGGTATGAGCTATTACGATAACGAAAGTGTTGCATTTTGTGGGATTGATGACTTCCTATTAATGTTAAAAGATTATCGAGTTTTTGTTATAGAAAATAGATAAAATAATTTTATTTAGTGATTTGTTTTGTGTTTTAATAAATCATCGCTATTATTTGCAATGTGCGGCCAGCCATTAAACGCTTTGTTAAAGATTAATTGGCTGGGATTAATATTGATAATTGGATCCTAAAGGGCATATATATATGAATACTGATGATGTTACAGGCGCGTTGAATGATGCAACGAATTGGTTTGTGGCAAACCAAGATCTGTTCGTTCAGTATGTTGTGAATATCGTGTCTGCTATCGTTATCTTGATTGTCGGGATGATGATTGCAAAATGGGTCGGACGTGGTTTACATCGCGTGATGACCATGAAAGGCATTGATTCAACAGTCAGTGACTTTTTATCGGCAATTGCACGCTATACCATCATTGCGTTCACCTTAATTGCTGTATTAGGGAAAATTGGTGTACAAACTGCCTCGGTGATTGCGGTAATGGGTGCGGCCGGTTTAGCGGTTGGCCTAGCATTACAGAATTCACTGGGTAACTTTGCAGCAGGTGTTTTGCTGGTGGTATTTAGACCACTAAAAGCGGGAGAATATGTCTCGATTGGTGCAGTCGAAGGCACAGTGCAAAATGTACAAATATTTTCAACGACGCTAAGAACGGCAGATGACCGTATTATTGTTATTCCTAATGGAAAGATAATTGCCGATAACATTATTAATACCAGTCGTGAGCCTAATCGCCGCCAAGATATTATTGTCGGTGTTGCTTACGATTCTGATATTGATGTGGTGAAAAAAGTATTAGGGGATATCGTCGCTGCGGATAGCCGTATTCAGCATGCGAAAGGCGTGACTATCCGTTTACATGATATGGCGCCATCCTCATTAAATTATTTAGTCCGTTTTTGGACCACCAATGGTGATGCATGGCCGGTGTATTGGGATTTGCTTGAAGAGTTTAAGCGGGCATTGGATAAACATAATATTGGTATCCCATTCCCACAAATGGATGTTCATGTTCATAAACAAAATACGCCTATCAAGCAAGATTCTGCAGAGTAATATTTAGTCGTATTTATTGAAAATAAGAGCCTGTCTTTGATGGGCTCTTATTCATTTCTCACACCTCTATTTTTCTTACTGAATTGTTTTTAGTTATAAGTGAAGCTTATGACCTATTAGACTTAATCATTTCCACTAATAATTTTTTCTCGTTAATATTCATGCATATTAATTGAATAAAAAACCGGAATTAATGCATGTTTTCTATCTATTTACAGGGCGCACTGTTAGGTGCCGCAATGATATTACCTTTAGGTCCACAGAATGCTTTTGTCTTGCAGCAAGGCAGCCGAAAGCAGTTTCATTTAATGAGCGCATTATTATGTGCATTAAGTGATACCGCTTTAATTGTCGCGGGTGTTTTTGGTGGGAGTGCTTTATTAAGCCAGTCTGAAATATTAATGCAGTTGATTACATGGGCTGGTGTAGCATTTCTTATGTGGTATGGCTATGGTGCGTTTCGTACTGCCCTTAGCCCTGATGAGGTAATACTTCAAACGGAAAACCGAGCTATCACGAGATGGAAAGTGATTGTCACATTGTTTGCTGTCACTTGGTTGAACCCTCATGTTTATTTAGACACCTTCGTTGTCTTGGGCAGTGTGGGAGGCCAATTAGAAAGCCAGCTGAGACCTTGGTTTACGGCGGGTGCTTTAACAGCTTCCTTTGTGTGGTTTTTTGCGTTAGCAATACTTGCTGCTTGGTTTTCACCCGTGTTAAATAAACCGCGTTCACAGCGCATTATTAATGTTTTTGTCGGTAGCGTGATGTGGTTTATTGCATTTCAACTCGCTATACAGGGGCTTAAAGGGCTCGGTTTGCTTTCTCAATAACAATATATCTTCAACAGACAAGCAATAACGTTCAATTTCTCATTATTCTGACTGTACTTTTTGTTTCATGTGTTACTGTTAAATTGAGCGCAGGGATAGTTTGCACTAATTATCCCTTTTTTAGCGATAAATAATTTTCTTGGGAGGTTCTGTGAAATTAAAATCTTTAGTTTTAGCTGCGATGGTAGCAGGTGCTGCGGTTCCGACCATATCATTGGCTGACCCGTTACCGAATGGTCCACACATTACTACTTCGGGTAACGCAATCGTGAAGGCGGCTCCAGACATGGCGACGCTGAATATTTTGGTGGAAGTTACTGCAAAAGATGCGGCAGCGGCAAAAGCTGGGGTCGATAAGCGAGTTGCAGAGTATTTTGAGTTTCTTAAGAAAAATGGTATTGAAAAACAAGATATTAACGCAGCAAATGTCCGAACTCAGCCTAAATATGATTATAGCAGTGTGAAACAAAAATCAACTATCGAAGGCTACACGGCAACACGTTCTGTTGAAGTGAAAGTGAAGAAATTAGACCAACTTAATGTCTTGTTAGACGGCGCTTTAGCTGCGGGTCTCAATGAAATAAATTCAGTACAGTTTGGTGTGGCTAACCCGCAACAGTATCGTGATGAAGCACGGTCTCAAGCGATTAAAAATGCGACGGAACAAGCCAATATCTTAGCGAAAGGCTTTAATGTTCAGTTAGGCCCAGTGTATAGCATTAACTATAATGCGCCAGCGGCGGTGCCATATCCAATTACTGCAAGAAATTACGGCGGGGCAATGAAAGCCTCTGTTGCTCAAGACCTCAAGATTGATGAAACCTATGAACAACAGAGTATTGATTTTAATGACCAAGTCGATGTGGTATTTGAATTAAAACGCTAGCTTTTTACTGATTCATCTTCTTGTTTTAACATCTGGCGCCCGGTTTTTAATAGGGCGTCAGTCACATTTTTCATTGTACGGCTTTCAGGTGCGAAGCGGTGCCAGTAGAGCATGCGTCGTTGGCATAACCCTGGAGTTAAATCAACCAATTCACCATTCGCTAATTCACTGGCTATCTGCAAATGTGGGATCATACAGCAGGTCGAACCTTGTTTCGCTAACTGTACAAAGGCCTCCGAGGAGTTCACGATATGGCATGGAACACTGCCCGGTGACAAGCCAAAGTTTTGTTGAACAAAGGCTTGGTGCATATCATCTAAATGGTCGAAAGCAACCGCAGGCGCTTTTAATAACGAAGAGCGAGTAACGCCATCAGGGAAATATTTTGCCGCAAAGCCGGGTGACGCGACAAAAATATAGTCCAGTGCGCCAAGTTTATCGACTAAGCAACCGGGTAAGGCTTGGGGTTGAATACTGATAGCACCTACCACTTCGCCACGTCTTAAACGTTCTTGGGTTCGTGTTTCATCTTCAACCTGAATATTTAACCGAATAGGGCTATTGCCTAATACAGGGTTTAGGGCTGGAAGAAACCAAGTTGCCAAGCTGTCGGCGTTGACGGCAAGTGAAAGTAACAACGGGGTGGAGCCACTATTTTCATCACCTAACCATTGCTCTTCTAATAATTCGACTTGATGAAGCAGTGCTAGTAATTTTTGCCCTTGTTCAGTTGGGTGTGGCGGAACGGTACGCACAAGTAATGGCTGCCCAAATAGATTTTCTAACTGCTTTATGCGTTGTGAAACAGCAGATTGCGTGATGCAGAGCTTTTGAGCTGCGCGCTCAAAGCCGCGTTCACGGATAACGGCATCCAGTGCTTGTAATGCGCGATAGTCAGGGCGCTTCATCAAAAAGATCTCCTTGTTGTTATTCTACCAAGCACTATGCCATATTTTTACACGCAACACTTAAAAATATTATTGTTGTGGCGTAAATCCCAATAACCATGACACAAATACAACGAACAAGGCTGCCACTTATTGGGTGTCCGGTATATACTAGTTATTAATAACCTTAATCACGACTCAATTAAATCTTAAAAGGCATGAGCATGACTCAGGACGAATTAAAAAAAGCGGTAGGTTGGGCAGCACTTGATTACGTAAAACCGGGCACGATTGTTGGTGTTGGAACGGGTTCAACGGCTTCACACTTTATTGATGCATTAGCAACAATGAAAGGTCAAATAGAAGGTGCGGTATCAAGCTCAGAGGCATCAACTCAAAAATTAAAATCATTGGGTATTACGGTATTTGATTGTAATGAAGTGGATTCATTAGATGTTTATGTTGATGGCGCTGATGAGGTTGACCACCACATGAATATGATCAAAGGCGGTGGTGCCGCTTTAACACGTGAAAAAATTGTTTCTGCAATTGCAAAAACCTTTGTTTGTATCGTCGACCAATCTAAGTTAGTTGATGTATTGGGTAAATTCCCACTGCCTGTTGAAGTGATCCCAATGGCGCGTAGCTACGTGGCACGTGAATTGGTTAAACTGGGTGGCACGCCAGAGTACCGTCAAAATGTAATTACAGATAACGGCAATGTCATTTTAGATGTCCATAATTTAAATATTGTTGACCCTGTGGCACTCGAAAATACCATCAACGGAATTGCGGGGGTCGTGACTGTTGGGTTGTTCGCGAATCGTGGGGCTGACGTCGTTTTGATGGGAACTGCAAACGAAGGCGTTAAAACCATCAAGCTATAATCTATATCGTATTCAATTATTCTAATAAGCCAGTGGCATTATACCCACTGGCTTTTTTGTTTTACTGATATTTTGCAGTTAGTTTATGAGCTGATAAACGCTAAATTAATTAACCAGTTTTATAAATATCATCAATTTGAAATTTATTTTATTTTTTTTAATATCGAGCTATTTTGGTGATATATCTCACACAAATAGGCATTGTGCAGGAAAAATCCTTATTTTGTGTTACCGCCCCTGATTTTCTACCATTTAACTTCTTTTTCTTCGCGCTTTTTAGTACCCATTAAGCAAACGGTTGTATTGCTACTGCGCTATTTTTTGCTATGTTGGTATACGCTCATAGCTCAAGGTAGATAGATGTCATCTCTCTTGAGCTATGTTAGGCAAACACATATGTTCATCTGTTATAAATCTTAAGTACGTTCACGATAGGGTAGGGAAATGGTTAAGGTATCTTTGCAAAAAGACAAAATTAAATTTTTACTGCTAGAAGGTGTGCACCAAAGTGCGGTTGATAACTTAAAAGCCGCGGGCTACACCAATATTGAATATCACAAAAGTGCGTTATCCGACGAAGAATTAAAAGAAGCGATTAAAGATGCACGTTTTGTAGGTATCCGTTCCCGTACTCATCTTACTGAAGAAATTTTCGCTGCAGCAGAAAAACTCGTTGCAGTAGGTTGCTTTTGTATCGGCACCAATCAAGTTGATTTAGATGCCGCTGCAAAGCGCGGTATTCCTGTTTTTAACGCACCATTTTCGAATACACGTTCTGTTGCAGAAATGGTATTAGGCCAGTTATTACTTTTACTGCGTCGCATTCCTGAAGCCAATATGCAAGCACACCGCGGTATTTGGGAAAAACAAGCTAAAGGCTGTTTTGAAGCGCGTGGTAAGCGCCTTGGTATTGTTGGATATGGTCACATTGGTACTCAGTTAGGGATCTTAGCTGAAGGTATCGGTATGAATGTTTTCTTTTATGATATTGAAAACAAGCTACCTTTAGGTAACGCAACACAAGTTCGTTCTTTAACTGAACTGCTGAATATGAGCGATGTTGTGAGCTTACATGTACCTGAAACACCAAGTACGAAAAATATGTTTGCTAAAGAACAATTTGACCGTATGAAACCCGGCTCTATTTTCATTAACGCATCACGCGGAACGGTGGTCGATATTCCTTCACTGGCTGAAGCGTTAGAAAGCAAGCATTTATCTGGTGCTGCGGTGGATGTCTTCCCAAGTGAGCCTGCTGCAAATAATGACCCTAATGACCCATTTATCTCTGAATTGATTAAGTTCGACAATGTGATTTTAACGCCGCACATTGGGGGGTCTACAGAAGAAGCTCAAGAAAATATTGGACTAGAAGTGGCAAGTAAGTTGGCGAAATACTCAGATAATGGTTCAACCTTATCTGCGGTTAATTTCCCTGAAGTTTCTCTGCCAGTGCATACTGAAGATACAAACCGTTTCTTGCATATTCATGAAAACCGTCCAGGTATTCTGAATAGTATTAACCAAGTATTCACGGAAAATAACATTAACGTTGTCGGCCAGTATTTACGTACATCAGGTAACGTAGGTTATGTGGTTATTGACGTATTAATGCAAACGCCAAACCAAACAGATGAAGCGCTTCAGAAATTAAAAGACTTGCCAGGCACCATTCGTGCGCGTTTATTATTCTAAACTACGCTAAAAATTGAGTGAAATAATGGCGCGGGTATTTATGACCAGCGCCATATTTTTTGCGGCGTAATAATTTCGGGTAAAGGTACATCCCAGTGAGCTATAGGGAGTTTTTCTACTTGCTGGCAATTATGGGCAAGCCCAATCGGATAAAAACCGGTTTGTTGCCAATTTGCTAGAGTCCTATCATAAAACCCACCTCCCATACCTAACCGTTGTCCTTGAGCATCAAATGCCACTAATGGGATAAGCATGATATCCAGTTTTTCGAGTGGTAGCACATCTCTGACATCAAGTGGTGGCTCATCAATATGAAATCGGTTTTTAACGAGTTGGCTATCTGGACGATAGTGAAGAAACAGTAAATGGTGACGACTAAAAGGATGTAAAACAGGAAGATACACTTGCTTACCTTGAGCCCAAAGTGCATGAATAAGCGGCTTTGTGTCAATTTCCCCATCAAAAGAAAGAAACAGAGCAATATTATTGGCTTGTGCAATTTTCGAGTGGTGTAATGCGTTATGCATGACTTGCTCAGCGGCACTTTGTTGTTGTTCAAGGCTTAGTTGGCGGCGTGCCTGACGGATAGTTTGACGTACCAGCTGGCGTTGTGTCGAGAGAGAATTTTGCATGTGATAACCTGTTATAAATACGATAAAAACAGTTAACCCAGTAATTATATTACTTAGAGTATATCGTAAGATGAACGGTTATGTAGAAACCAAATGAAAAATAAGCAGAAACTTAATTGAGGGTCTCCAAGATGCCGTTGTAGGCTGTAACCCTTGAACCCTTGGTTCAAGGTGAACGTAGTTTAGCAACCTTTAGGCTTCCTGAGCGAATCAGGCATGCTCACCAGCGCCATAACCACATTCTATTTAGTTGAAATATCGGCTCAGGGGACTCGCCCACTCACGCGCATCTCAGAGAAATTTGGTTTGAGAACTTATCGTTACTCAGTGATTTCATTGTACGAAACTAGATTTAAAATGCAACCTTAATTTTGTATATTTTTTTCTACTAGTGTCTGATTAATAAGCAGATTTACTCTAGGGGCAATACCTGCCTCTCAGTAATTTTCACCTGATCGTGCAACGCTTGTTCGATTGTGTGCTGCAACATTTTTATTTTCTCTTCCATATTATAAGCATAATCACGCGTTTTTGTCTTTTCTTGTGCTAATTCGTGACAGACGTTCAATGCTACGATAAAAATAAGCTGTTCCATATTGGTGACACCGCTTCTATCTTTCAGATTTTGCAAGCGTTGTTCTAATTCTTTAGCCGACTCAAGAAGGGCTTCTTTTTGTTCTGATGGGCAGTTGACTCGCATTGAGCGCCCGAAAATCTGGATGTCGACAGGTTGTGCGGACATGATACCTCCATACTGAATAATACTCGCCGTAAATACATCATATTTGGCGCAATTAATAGATAAGACAAAAGCATACTGGTCTAGCGGCTATCCTTGATGGTAGCATATCACGAATCATAAGCTAACATGACGAATTCAGATGTCTATACAAAAATCTTTACCAAACTATGAATCACTGGACAAACTTCTGCAACAGCACTCAATCGCACTTACTGCCGCGGAAATCCATGGTCTAATAACCGGGTTGATCTGCGGTGGGGGTCGTGACCATAGCTGGCAAACGTTAGTCCATGACCTTGCTAACGATGGTTTAGCTTTCCCTCAAACTGTTGCACAGCCACTGCGAGAACTTTTTGATACCACATTTGAAGCACTTGATGACAGCGAGTTTGCATTTGCCATGCTATTCCCTGACGAAGACGCTTCTGTTTTTGACCATGCTGATGCACTGGCTGGTTGGGTTAATCACTTTTTATTAGGGCTTGGAGTTACACAACCGAAATTGGCTGATAAAAAAGAGATAAGTGAAGTTATCACCGATTTACGCAATATTGGTATGCTTGGTTATGATGAAGACGAAGACCAAGAAGAACTTGAGCAAGCGCTAGAAGAAGTGATTGAGTACGTCAGGGTGGCGGTACAATTATGTTACATTGCATTGATTGAGCCAACTAAAGGCCTAACGGCAGTGGAAAATGATAAGCCCGTTCTTCATTAATTTCTATTAATGTGCGTTTTCAAAGCCACTTAACTTTGTCGATGAATAATTTATTACTGATAAAATTAAGTGCTTGAAAACGGGATGTATCCAGTTTTAAGTCATTTCGCCAGTGTATGTTGTATGTGATTGGTTAAACACAAGCAATATATTCAGCAATCTAATTATTCTGATAATAAGGCAAAAACGGTATGAATAAACAGGAATTTATTTCTCGTCGCAATGCATTATTGGCTCAAATGCAATCAGGCAGTGCAGCAATTATTTTTTCAGCGCCTCCTGCGCAGCGTAATGCGGATTGCGAATACCCGTACCGTCAACACAGTGATTTCCTTTATTTGACGGGGTTTAGTGAGCCTGAAGCAGTATTAGTCCTGATTAAAAGCGATGAAAAACATAGCCATACTGTTCTTTTTAACCGTGTTCGTGATTTAACTGCTGAGATTTGGTTTGGTCGTCGCCTTGGGCAAGATGCTGCTCCTGAAAAGCTAGGTATTGATAAAGCGTTACCTTTCAATGAAATAGAAGAGCAGCTTTATCAATTATTGAATGGCCTCGACGTGGTTTATCATGCACAAGGTGAGTTTGCCTATGCCGATAAATTGGTATTTGATGCCTTAGATATTTTACGTAAAGGCAGCCGCCGCAACTTACGAGCACCACAAACATTGGTAGATTGGCGGCCAATTGTTCATGAAATGCGCTTATTTAAGTCGGAAGAAGAAATTAACACCCTGCGTATGGCTGGGCGAATTTCTGCTCTAGCACACGTCAGAGCCATGGAAACTTGCCGACCTAATATGTATGAATATCAACTTTGTGGTGAGTTAGAGCACGAATTTACTCGCCATGGTGCGCGTTTTCCTTCGTACAACTCCATTGTGGGCAGCGGTGAAAATGCCTGTATTTTGCATTACACCGAAAATGAGAGCTTAATGAAGGATGGCGAATTAGTCTTAATTGATGCGGGTGCAGAGTTTGAAGGTTATGCAGGGGATATCACACGTACTTTCCCAGTTAATGGTAAATTTAGCCAAGCACAACGTGAAATTTACGATATCGTCCTAAAAGCATTAAATACCGCGTTAGAGCTATATCGTCCGGGAACCAGTATCCATGAAGTGACTCGTGAAATTGTTCGTATCAAAACTGAAGGCCTCGTCGCACTTGGAATTTTACAAGGCGATGTGGATCAATTGATCGAAAACAAAGCATATCAGCCATTCTTTATGCATGGTTTAAGTCATTGGTTGGGGTTAGATGTACATGATGTAGGTTTTTACGGCACAGATCGGGACCGTATACTTGAAGTCGGGATGGTGTTAACTGTCGAGCCTGGTTTGTATATTGCTCCAGATGCCGATGTGCCACCACAATATCGCGGAATTGGTGTACGTATCGAAGATGATATTGTGATCACCGAAAACGGAAATGAAAATTTAACAGACTTAGTCGTGAAAGACCCTGATGAAATTGAAGCCCTAATGGCAGCAGCAACACACAATTTAGGGTAGATGTCAGTCATCATAGAAAGGTAATAAACAACGCATGAATGTGATCATCGTGGGGGGCGGTATGGCGGGTGCAACATTAGCACTGGCGATATCATCCCTTAGCCAAGGAAAATTATCGGTTTCATTAATCGAGGCAGCTTTGCCGGATGGCAAACATCCCGGGTTCGACGCACGAGCGATTGCGTTAGCCCACGGTACTTGCCAATCGTTAGCAAAAATAGGCGTCTGGCCTGCTTTAGCGGATTGTGTGACCCCCATTAATCACGTTCATGTGTCTGATAGAGGCCATGCTGGTTTTGTGAACATTGCTGCCGATGATTATCATATCGATGCTCTAGGCAATGTCATTGAATTGCACGAAGCTGGCGCGCGCCTGTTTTCGTTGTTACGTAAAGCCCCTGGAGTTACTCTTTATTGCCCTGCAAAAGTAGAAAATGTTCATCGTGAACAAGATATTGTGACGGTCACCTTGGATAACGGCGATAAGGTAACCGGGGAATTACTCATTGCTGCGGATGGCAGCCATTCCGCGATAGGTAAAGCCTGTCATATGCAATGGCAACAGGATGACTATGGGCAAGTGGCTATTATCGCGAATGTGAAAACCGCCATTGACCCACAAGGCCAAGCTTTTGAACGTTTTACTGAATTTGGTCCATTAGCACTATTGCCGATGTCACAAGGGCGTAGTTCATTGGTTTGGTGCCATCAACAAGAGCAAGCAGACACCATTAGGGCTTGGGATGATGCAACATTCATGGATAAATTACAGCAAGCATTTGGCTGGCGGTTAGGTGAAATCGTTATGGCAGGTAAGCGCCATTGCTATCCACTGGTATTGCGTAAAGCACTTAACCCAGTCAGTCATCGAGTTGTGTTAGTTGGAAATGCGGCTCAGACTTTGCATCCTATTGCGGGGCAAGGTTTTAATTTAGGTATCCGTGATGTGATGCAATTGGCTCACATGGTGGTAAATGCAGACGCCAAGGGGCAAAATATTGGACGTTATTCACTCTTAAGCCAATACCAGCAAGCTCGGGCGTTAGATAGAGACAAAACGGTTACGATAACCGACGGTTTGGTTCGTTTATTTGCGAATCGCTGTTTACCGCTTATTGTCGGGCGTAACTTAGGTTTAATGGCAATGGAAATGTTACCGCCAGCTCGTGATGTTTTGGCTCGCCAAACATTGGGTTGGGTTGCACACCAATAACCACGAAATAAAGAGGAATAAAGAATATGCAATCATTTGATGTGGTTATCGCCGGTGGTGGTATGGTTGGGTTAGCACTCGCTTGTGGGCTTGAAGGGAGTGGGCTACGTGTTGCGGTAATTGAAAATCATCCACCTAAGGCACCATTTAGTGCAGCAGAACCGCACGCATTAAGGGTATCAGCTATTAATGCGGCAAGTGAAAAGTTACTGTCCCATTTAGGTGTTTGGTCAACGATTAAAGGAATGCGAGCTTCTGCATATAATGGCATGGAAGTTTGGGATAACGACAGTTTTGGGCGTATTACTTTTACCGCTCAAGAGCGCAACTTAACGCATTTAGGGCATATTGTTGAGAATAATGTCGTACGTGATGCACTATGGCAAAAGGCGTCGCAGCTTCGCGATGTGACATTATTAGCACCCGCAACGATTAAAAAAGTGGTGTGGGGAGAAAATGATGTTTTTATTACGTTAGATGATGAAAACATGTTAACAGCACGGTTAATTGTGGGGGCTGACGGGGCAAACTCGTGGTTGCGTAGTCATGCGGATATCCCATTAACCTTTTGGGATTATGAACATACCGCGTTAGTTGCTACGGTCCGAACTGAAAAACCTCACGAAGGTGTTGCTCGCCAAGCTTTTGATGGTGAAGGTATTTTGGCGTTTTTACCATTAAGTGACCCTAATCTTTGCTCGATTGTCTGGTCTCAGCCTGCCACTGAAGCAGCAAGGCGCCAATCTTTAGAACCTGCTGATTTTAATAAAGAATTGGCAGTTGCATTTGATATT
The DNA here is from genome assembly GCF_028481645.1 of Providencia sp. PROV141. Lineage (NCBI taxonomy): Bacteria > Pseudomonadati > Pseudomonadota > Gammaproteobacteria > Enterobacterales > Morganellaceae > Providencia > Providencia sp. PROV141. The sequence goes on from NZ_JAMPPR010000017.1 coordinate 212,016, forward strand.
CGTCTTGGTCTTTGCCAAGTGGAAAGTGAACGATTAACTATTCCTCTTACGGGGCGTTATGCAAGGCAATTTGCGGCGCAACGTTTAGCTTTGTTAGGGGATGCGGCTCATACCATCCATCCATTAGCGGGCCAAGGGGTTAACCTTGGTTTTATGGATGTCGCGATGTTGATGGGGGAAATTAAACGTTTGCACCGTGAAGGCAAAGATTTTGGTCAATATTTATACTTGCGTGATTATGAACGTAGTCGTAAGCACAGTGCAGCGTTGATGTTAGCCGGTATGCAAGGCTTCCGTGAATTATTCGATGGTAATAACCCTGCGAAGAAGTTGCTGCGTGATATTGGGTTAGTGTTAGCGGATAGCTTACCGGGGATTAAACCGCAATTGTTGAACCATGCGATGGGGCTATTTGATATGCCTAAGTGGCTGGAACAGTTACAAGTCGAAGACGCTCTCTAAATCCCTTTCTGTAAAGGCGCAATATTATCAATTGTGCCTTTTCTATATTTATCTCAATACACATAGTGTCATCACTGATTTTTGTATAAGAAATAATCCTAATGACCTCGTTTTAATATGAGTAGTAGACCGCTTCTTTTATTTCCTGACTGAAAAAAACTAATTACATTCGTTTTTTCGCATTAGTTTTATTTATATTGCTATGGTGGGCTTTATTTATTAAGCCATCATTCAAACTCTAGTTTTGGTGATATTTTGCACCGTTGGACTCTAAATGTAAGGGTTTTGAGTGATCATTCTCAATTATTTAACAAAAATCGCTGGCAAAAGCAGAGCGCAATCAGTAATACAGAGGAATGGTAGCCCTATTTTTTTTTATAGAATAGAACCGCAAACAGTGGTAGGTTTTTAAAAAGTTATCGTTTGCGTCGGGTTAAAATTATCACGTGATTTTGTTGCAGATGGGTAATTTTCACCACGCAATCACCCTGTCATATTAATAATGTAAAGAGGGTATTCATGGTAAAGCAAACAACACTATATGATGAACATATAGCCTGCGGTGCAAAAATGGTCGATTTTCATGGTTGGATGATGCCGTTGCATTATGGTTCACAGATCAATGAACATAATTTTGTCAGAACCGAAGCAGGGATGTTTGATGTTTCCCATATGACTATTGTCGATTTACACGGCGAAGGCTGTCGTGATTTTCTGCGTTATCTTCTCGCCAATGATATCAATAAACTTACAGAGCAAGGTAAAGCCTTATATACAGGCATGCTGAATGCTTCTGGTGGTGTTATTGATGACTTGATTGTGTATTACCTCGCTGATGACTTTTATCGTCTCGTCGTCAATTCAGCAACGCGTGATAAAGACCTCGATTGGATTGAACAGCATGCTAAAGGCTATGCGGTTGAAATTCGTGTTCGTGATGATTTAGCGCTATTGGCTGTTCAAGGGCCACAAGCACCAGAAAAAGTTCATTCATTACTCAGTGCGGAACAAAACAGTGCTATTGAAGGAATGAAACCATTTTATGGCGTTCAAGCCGGTGATTTATTCATCGCAACCACTGGGTATACGGGTGAAAAAGGCTATGAAATTGCCATGCCTAAAGAGCAGGTTGTTGAATTTTGGCATAAGTTACTCAACGCAGGGGTTCACCCTGCGGGCCTAGGGGCACGTGATACTTTACGCCTTGAAGCCGGTATGAACCTATATGGGCAAGATATGGATGAAAGCATTTCTCCCCTTGCCGCGAATATGGGCTGGACGATCGCTTGGAAACCAGAAGATCGCCAATTTATTGGCCGTGAAGCATTGGAAAAATTACGCGAACAAGGTACTGAAAAACTTGTCGGTATTGTGATGCGTGAAAAAGGTATACTGCGTGCGGGGCAAGTTGTCCGCTTTACTGATGAGCTAGGGAAATTACAAGAAGGAGTTATAACCAGTGGCTCTTTCTCGCCAACCCTTGGCTTTAGTATTGCGTTAGCGCGTGTCCCGAACGGAATTCAAGACAAAGCAATAGTTGAAATCAGACAAAGAGAAATGCCAGTTGAAGTCGTTAAACCAGGCTTTGTCCGTGAAGGAAAATGCTTAGTGTAATTTGGGCGAATCTAATTAATAAATTTAAAAATTGAGAGGCTAATGATGAGCAATACACCTAAAGAATTAATGTACACCCGTGAACATGAGTGGCTGCGTGATGAAGGTAATGGTGAATTTACGGTTGGTATCACCGAGCATGCGCAAGAAACGTTGGGTGACATGGTGTTTGTTGATTTACCCGAAGTAGGTACTGCAGTAAGTGCAGGTGATGACGTTGCAGTCGTCGAGTCAGTTAAAGCGGCATCCGATATTTACGCACCACTGAGTGGCGAAATTGTGGCGGTTAATGGCGAACTGAATGACGCACCAGAACTCGTGAACGAACAGCCATACCAAGAAGGTTGGATTTTCCGTATTAAAGCATCCGATACCGCAGAGCTGGCGGATTTAATTGATGCGGCGGGTTATACCTCTATGATCGAAGCCGAAGAATAAAATCCTAGTCATATTTCTTCTTGTGGCGGCGTTGGCTTCGCTCATTCGCCCTAGTCACATACTGATGTATGCTCCTAGGGTCTTATTCGTTTGCCGCCTAGCCACAAGATGAACTATTTATGGGATTTATTAATACGCTTGTTTTATGGGTGGATGCACTCAACAACTCGGGTTACATACTTGTGTATGTTCCCCAAGATTGTCTTCGTTTACCGCCTAGCCATAACGCAAACTATTTAGAATAAACACTTTTTAGTGATAGCCATAAGATGAGCTATTTAGACGATTGATAAAATCTAATTAGTTAGAAACAAGAAACAACCGCAATATCATTGATTTTAAGCGTTATCTCGCAAGTTCCGTAATAACCGCCCTACAACTTATGCATAGCAGACAAAGGATGGGAACACAGATATGTCGATGTCACTGAGTCAATTAGAAAACCGTTCAGAATTCATTTCGCGCCACATTGGTTCATCAGAACAACAATTAAAAACCATGTTAGACACCGTGGGTGCAACGTCATTAGATGCTTTGATGGACAAAATTGTCCCTAAAGCCATTTTGCTTGCAGAGCCGCCAAGAGTGGGTGGGGGAGCAACTGAGCAAGAAGCCTTAGCGGAATTAAAAGCGATAGCGTCACTCAATAAGCGCTACAAAAGCTACATTGGTATGGGGTATACGCCAGCGGTGCTTCCGCCAGTTATCTTGCGTAATTTATTAGAAAACCCGGGTTGGTACACCGCTTATACGCCATATCAACCGGAGGTATCACAAGGCCGTTTAGAATCATTATTGAATTTTCAACAGTTAACTATCGACCTTACTGGTTTAGACCTTGCCTCAGCGTCGTTATTGGATGAAGCCACTGCTGCGGCTGAAGCTATGGCAATGGCAAAACGGATCAGCAAACTGAAAGACGCAGAACGTTTCTTTGTAGCGGATGATGTTCATCCGCAAACGCTAGATGTCGTTCGCACGCGAGCGGGTACTTTTGGTTTTGAAGTGATTGTGGATAGCGCAGAGAAAGCATTGGAACACGAAGGTGTTTTTGGTGTGTTACTTCAACAGGTTGGCACGACAGGTAATGTCCATGACTACAGTGCGCTCTTTGCTCAGCTAAAAGAGCGTAAAATTGTCAGCTGTGTTGCTGCAGATATGATGGCACTAGTATTACTGGCTGCACCGGGTAAGCAAGGGGCAGATATTGTCTTCGGTTCAGCGCAACGCTTTGGTGTTCCCATGGGGTATGGTGGGCCACATGCGGCATTTTTTGCGTGCCGCGACGAATTTAAACGGGCAATGCCGGGACGTATTATCGGTGTGTCGCGTGATGCGGCAGGTAACACCGCACTGCGTATGGCAATGCAAACCCGTGAGCAGCATATTCGCCGTGAAAAAGCGAACTCGAATATTTGTACATCCCAAGTGCTGTTAGCCAATATTGCAGCCATGTATGCGGTTTATCATGGACCAAAAGGGCTGAAAATAATTGCAGAGCGCATTCATCGCTTCAGCTCTATTTTTGCCAAGGCATTAGCAGACGCTGGGGTCACTTTACGTCATAAAACTTGGTTTGATACGCTCTGCATTGAAGTTACTGACAAAACAGCAGTGCTAGCGCGTGCTGAAAAAGCCAAAGTGAATTTACGCACTGACATTCGTGGTGCAGTCGGCGTGACTTTTAGTGAAATCACGACCCGCCAAGATTTAAATGAATTGTTTGCAGTGATAACAGGTGTCGAAACTAAGCTGGATTTTGAAAAACTAGACCAGTCAGTGTCAGCAGCAGAACAAGTAATTCCAAACACGATGCGACGTGATGATGAAATTTTAGTACATCCCAACTTTCATCGTTACCACAGTGAAACCGAAATGATGCGCTACATGCATAGCTTAGAGCGCAAAGATTTAGCATTAAACCAAGCAATGATCCCACTCGGTTCTTGTACCATGAAGCTTAATGCGGCTGCGGAAATGATCCCAATTACTTGGCCTGAATTTGGCGAGCTACATCCGTTCTGCCCATCTGAGCAGGCGCAAGGTTATCATCAAATGATAGAACAGCTTTCCCATTGGTTAGTGCAATTGACCGGTTATGATGCGGTTTGTATGCAGCCTAACTCAGGGGCTCAAGGTGAATATGCAGGCTTATTAGCTATTCGTCGCTATCATGAAAGTCGCAATGAAGGAGAGCGAAATATTTGTTTGATCCCAGCGTCTGCTCACGGTACTAATCCAGCTTCTGCACATATGGCAGGTATGGAAGTGGTGGTAGTGCGTTGTGATGATGAAGGCAATATCGACTTAACTGATTTACGTGAAAAAGCCCAGCAACATAGCGAAGCTCTTTCTTGTGTGATGGTAACTTACCCATCAACCCACGGAGTATATGAAGAAAGTATTCGTGAAGTGTGTGAAATTATTCACCAATATGGCGGCCAAGTATACCTTGATGGCGCAAATATGAATGCTCAGGTTGGGTTAACAACGCCAGGCTTTATTGGTGCGGATGTTTCTCACCTAAATTTACATAAAACATTCTGTATTCCTCATGGCGGTGGTGGCCCAGGTATGGGGCCTATTGGTGTGAAAAAACACTTAGCACCATTCGTACCGGGGCACTCCGTGGTTGAGCAAGAAATGTTAACTGACCAAGGTGCGGTATCCGCCGCCCCATTTGGCAGTGCATCAATTTTGCCAATTAGCTGGATGTATATTCGTATGATGGGCTCTTATGGCTTACGCAAAGCCAGCCAAGTTGCTATTTTGAATGCGAACTATATTGCTAAGCGTCTTTCTGGCCGTTATGACATTTTATATACAGGACAAGAAGGCTATGTGGCTCATGAGTGTATTGTCGATTTACGTCCGATTAAAAAAGACACGGGTATCAGTGAACTCGATATTGCTAAGCGTTTAATTGATTATGGTTTCCATGCACCAACCATGTCTTTCCCTGTGGCGGGAACATTAATGATTGAGCCGACAGAGTCGGAAAGTATTACGGAAATTGATCGGTTCATTGATGCCATGTTAGCTATCCGTGATGAAATTGACCAAGTAGTGAAAGGCCAATGGACGCTAGAAGATAACCCATTAGTGAATTCGCCTCATGTGCAAACAGAGTTAGCTGGGGAATGGCCTCATAGTTATAGCCGTGAGCTTGCCGTATTCCCTACTGAACAAACGAAAGCGAATAAATATTGGCCTGCGGTAAAACGCCTTGATGATGTGTATGGGGACCGTCACCTACACTGTTCGTGCGTACCGATTGAAGATTATATGTAGGAATAATTCACACCTTTCATTAAATAGTGTGAATTAAATACTCTTTAGGCTTGATTTCGGTGAGTTACTGAATTCAAGCCTTTATTTAGGATTTATTTAACCTAAATATTGTGAGATACCCGTATAATTTTTACCTTGGTGTAGCTTTTCCACAGCACCTGTTTCTATAATGACTCGGTAAACCCCTCCATTAAGGTCAGCCACATACATCAGTTGTGCAGGCTTATCATATGTGAGTCCAATAGCCTCTTTAAAACCACGGCTTATCACCTTGTAATGGCTTAATCCATCAGCAGAAATATTGGCACAATTTAAGCTATTACCATCGGGCTCAGCGCCTCTATCTGTCCAATATAAAATATGGTTTTCTTTATCAAGCAATAAATCAATAGGTTCGGGGAGGTCTTGAAGGAGTAATTGAATATCGTTTCGTTGATTGGCTAATTGTTGGGTTTCAGGCGTTAATGGTGCCCTAAAAATACGACCTAAATTGCCTTTAGGGGTTCCTTTCTGAGTCCAGTAGAGCCAATTATTTGCGACATCAACAGTAATGCCAACACATTGGTCTAAGATATTCACTTTATTGTGTTTATCTCGAGGTCTTGCTACATGGACGAATAAATCAGAACCATCGATATTACATGATGAAACCATACCTCCTTCACGGTCACACCAATATAATCGTTGATTCACTAAATCAAGGTGTAATTGTTTTGGCGTTCTTATTTTTCCATTGCCTAATAGCATTTTTCTGCCAGTACCATCAAAATTCATCACGTTGATGGAGCCATCGTCAGCTTCATAATCATTCCCCATATTGCTCCAATAAATTAATCGATTAGCAGGGTCAATGGCTATACCATCAGGGGTTCCGCCAAGTCCTTCGATAATTGGGATTGTTTGACGCGTTGATTTATTGAATTGAATTATAGCGGGTGAATGGACATCTAGTAGTAAAAGGTAAGGATTTGAATATTCATTGAATTTTTGCATTTTAAACCTCACGGGCAAATGTTCAATGATAAAGATAGGAGTGATATTAATAATTGGCAAGTTATTAATATTGGCATTTCTATATAAGTCGAGATTAATAATTATTAAAAAATATAAAGTGGTTTATTATTTAAATTGAAATAATGAATTAGTGAAAGGTATATCTTGCTACGAGCAATACACATTAGATTAGATGAGTGTAAAACGTTAAATGAAGCGGCTTTTCAGCCGCTTTGGTGACAATTACAGCAACCAGCCTTTTTGCTGAGCTAGCTCCAATTGTAATTTAAGTTGTTGATAGAATTCAGGGAGGATCTGCTGAATATAATCACATTTACTGAGAACTTGTTCCAGACGAATGTGGTTTTCGACCCAGCTTTGCCCTTGATTGTGCAGGTTCATCAGCATTGGCATTGCTCGGTCAATGGCATTCGCATACACAGATTCCGGGCTTTCTAATGCATCATACTCATTCCATAAAGCTAGCAATGTTTCATTTTGCGGGCTAGGTAGTAAGTTAAAAATACGCTTAGCCGCTTTAACTTCTTCTTCATGAATAGCATCACGAGCGGCATTATCAAATACCAATACATCACCTGCGTCAATTTCAACAATATCATGCACAAGGGCAAGTTTTATCGCATGTTCGATATTAACGCCTTGTACATAAGGTGCAAAACTCATTGCGGCAACCGCAAATTGCCAACTGTGTTCTGCCGTATTTTCTTGGCGTTCACGGTTTAATAACTTGTTTTTACGATAAACACTTTTGAGTTTATCTAATTCCATCAAAAATTGGACGACTTCGGTAAAAGCCCCAAAATTAACCACCTCTACGGGCTTACTACCTAATGCAGATGACATAAAAACTCCAATTAATTCTCTTCTAATGAATAAGGTAATGGTGCGATAGTTAGATGACTTTGCTCATCACCCATAACACGGAAAACGCTATCGGCTTCCATATCGTTATTCATAATGACTTGTACATAGATTTCGCCACTACCTAAGCGAATAGCCGCTAGTACCGTTCCTGTTCGGCGCCATTTATCACCAAGCTGCCATTCCACACCTTCACCAATGGTAGGAATGGTGGTACCTGTGCCTTTTAAGGTATACATCGCACGTTTATTTGCACCGCGGAATTTTGCACGGGCAACCATTTCTTGACCGGTATAACAGCCTTTTTTAAAGCTAATACCATGAGGTAAGGCTTGTAAATTGGTTGCTTGAGGTAAATGTTGGGCACTGTTTTGTTGATCGATAACCGCAAAACCTGCTTCGATATCAAGGGCTAGCCATTGTTCATCATTGGCTTGAATAGCACCCAAGGTTTGAGCCATTTTTTGTGCTGTTTCTTCGCTGGTGATTACCAGAAAACGCTCTGTGGGCAATGCAAAATGCAATATGGTGGAAGCGCCGTCAGTAACCACTTGGTTTTGGTCGTCAGGTAATGCAGTAAATAGTGTTGCCAGCGCTTCTCTAGCGCCTTTACCTGCGACCCCAATTAATTTCAGATCCGGTTTCTTTTCAAAAGTGACTTTCGAGAAAACGGCATATTTTTTCAGTTCAGCGAGTTGTGAATCGGCAACGCTAGTTCTTAATAAATAGGAATAGCCATCTAAGTGATGGAATAAGCGGAGGTCACTCCACATCTTACCTTTGGGATCACAGTGTGCTGTTAATGTGTGCGATTGCGTGAGTATGGCAATATCCGCGGTCACTTGGCCTTGCAGGTATTTTTCTGCATCGGCGCCGTGAAGGTGAATAAGTTCCCAGTTTTCCAGTGAAATCAAAACGAGTGGTAAAGACTGAGATCCGAGAGGAAATTGCTGTGTACTATCAATGTGGTTAGTCATGATTTCACCTATTGTTCTTTGATAGATAAGGGTGCCTAATGGTAAAATAGCTAGATAACATTGCAAGTAGTTATTATGATGAACCTGTATTATCTAATAGTTTTTCATCAGCTGTTTGTAGAAAAACGGTATTTTACTACTAAAATTACAACTATGTAGTCTATAACATGTTTTCTTGGCAGATAATCTGTTAGAGTATGGAAAATAATCAATCTAATCAGTTAACTGCAAAAAAGGCCGTAGTAGAATGGATATTGAGAATAAAGCGCGAATTCATTGGGCATGCCGCCGTGGTATGCGTGAATTAGATATTTCAATCATGCCGTTTTTTGAGTATGAATATGATAACCTGACAACCCAAGATAAGCAGGTATTTGTTCGATTATTAGAATGTGCGGACCCTGATTTATTCAACTGGTTAATGAATCATGGTCGCCCAGATGATGACGAACTTTTTCGTATGATTAAACTGATTCAGGAAAAAAATAAAAATCGTGGTCCTGTGGAAATCTAATCTCTCCATTTCATGGAAAACTCAATTGTTCTCAACCTGTGTTCATGGGGTCATTGGGATGTTTTTACTTCTGACTCCATGGTCTCCTGGTAACTCAATGATATGGCTGCCGCTACTAGTGGTGGTCGTTGCGAGTTGGGCGAAGAGTCAGAAAAATATCAGTAAAATAAAAGGGGTTGCTGTACTGGTTAATGGCAATAAGCTTCAGTGGAAGAAAAACGAGTGGCGAATACTGAAAGCACCTTGGCTTACTCGTTACGGCATATTGCTGACATTAGAAGCCTTACAAGGTAAACCGCAAAAGATCCATTTATGGGTAGCTAAAGACGCACTTTCGGAGGAAAACTGGCGTAATTTAAACCAGTTATTGCTGCAATACCCTGATATTTAGGCTACCAAGAACAACCAAATTGGTGGCCTAAATACGGCTAGATAGCCCTCACGTTGGGTTATCGATTCAGCAAGCAAACATCAGTTTGCATCATAATAGCGCTTCAATTTCCTGAAAAATCTGTACGCACCATTGCGCTATGCGTTCATCGGTCTGTTCAAACTGGTGGACTTCATCTAATGCAAGCCCAACAAACATATCACCAGTTTCATTGAGTGGTTTAGGGCTATCAAAGGTATAGCCTTCGGTCGGCCAGAAGCCAACAAATTTAGCACCAGTTGGTTTTAGTTGATGGTAGAGCATGCCAAGGGCATCAAGAAACCACTCGCCATAATCTATTTGGTCACCAAGACCATACATCGCAATGATTTTATTTGCGAGGTTAAGATTGGGAAGCGCTTCCCAAATTTCAAGCCAATCTTCTTGTATTTCACCAAAATCCCACGTAGGTATTCCCAAAATAAGAACATCATACTGTTCCATTTCTGCAGGCGGTGTATCGTTAACGTTATGCAGTGTGACGAAATCATCGCCGAGAATATCACGTATTTTTTCTGCAACCATTTCGGTATAACAGGTACTAGAACCGTAAAAAAGACCTATTTTCATATATATTATTACTATGTCCAGCTATGGTTTTCATCACAAGAGATGTATTGTAACAGAAGCAACCACATTCAGGCATAATAGAATCGTGTGGTATTATCTAAAGGAAGTAGATTTGTCGTGGAAACAAAACAACTTAATCCATTAATTGAACAATTTCTTGATACAATTTGGCTTGAACAAGATCTTGCCGAAAATACATTAGCTTCTTATCGTAATGATCTTCAATTATTAGATAAATGGCTTGATGCTCACCAGCTGCATTTAGAAAATGTTCAATCAATTGACTTGCAATCTTTTTTTGCTGAACGCATTGATTGTGGATATAAAGCAACTAGTTCAGCACGTTTATTAAGCGCGATGCGTCGGTTATTCCAATATTTGTATCGGGAAAAAATCCGACTGGATGACCCTTCAGCAGTGATTGCAGCACCCAAAATCCCGCAGCGTTTACCCAAAGATTTAAGTGAAAAACAAGTTGAAGATTTATTAAACGCACCTGCTACCGAAGATGCTTTAGAGCTACGTGATAAAGCTATGTTAGAAGTACTATATGCATGTGGTTTACGTGTATCTGAATTAATCGGCTTAACTTTTTCAGATATAAGCTTGCGGCAGGGGGTTATTCGTGTTGTCGGTAAAGGCGATAAAGAAAGATTGATTCCCTTGGGGGAAGAGGCAATATATTGGCTAGAGAAATACATTGATGAAGGTCGCCCTGATTTATTAAATGGCAAAACGAGCGATATTCTATTCCCAAGTAAGCGTGGCACGAAAATGACTCGGCAAACGTTTTGGCACCGAATAAAATATTACGCCGTACTTGCTCATATTGACAGTGAGCTACTCTCACCGCATGTTCTAAGACACGCATTTGCCACCCATTTACTCAATCATGGGGCCGATTTACGCGTGGTACAAATGTTGTTAGGTCATAGCGATTTATCAACCACACAAATTTATACTCATGTTGCGACTGAACGGTTACGAGTATTGCATGAGCAGCATCATCCAAGGGGGTGATGCATGATTAAAGGACTATCTATGAAACGCAAATTGTTATTATTGGCTGCCGCATGTATTGCGTCGTTTACTTCCACAGTTTATGGGGCAACGGAAGAAAAAGTTATCCGTGATACATTGGAAAAATACAATATGGTTGTTGAGGTGATTAAACCTTCACCCATTGTTGGGTTGAATGTTGTTGAAACATCAACCGGCGTTGTATACATCACAGATGACGGCAAGTATTTATTGCAAGGGCCAATTTATGATATGAGCGGTAAAACCCCGGTTAATATCAGTAACCAGCCGTTATTGAAAAAAGTAGAGGCGCTAAAAGATGAAATGATTATCTTTAAAGCCCCTCAAGAAAAGTATGTTGTGACCGTTTTTACCGATATTAGCTGTGGTTATTGTAAAAAATTACATGAGTCTGTTGATGAATTAAACCGCCAAGGTGTCACTGTGCGTTATCTGGCTTATCCACGCCAAGGCGCAGATAGTGACGTAGGAAAAAAAATGGCGTCTATCTGGTGTAATGGCCTACAACAAAAGGCACTAACTCAAGCGTTTAAAGGTGAGGACGTTGCGATCATTGATGACTGTAAAATTGACCTAAGTAAGCACATGAGTGTGGGTAATTTATTTAAAGTGACGGGAACTCCAGCAATCATCCTACCTGATGGGCAAATGTTACCTGGCTATATGAAACCGGATGCCCTTGTTCAATTACTCAACGAAAAATAGTTAATTATTGTGAATGTAGAAACGCTCTTACAACAAAGACAGCAACAAAGCTCTGCGGCTCAACTCCCTGGCTTGCCTGAACTATTACAACGGATTTACCAACATCGGGGCATCACGGACATAACTCAGCTAGAGCGTAAAGCAGCTAATTTATTGGATTATCGGACATTATCGGGTGTTGATAAGGCACTACCACTACTTTATCGCGCATTAAATGAACATGAAGCTATTACCATTGTTGGCGATTTTGATGCCGACGGAGCAACGAGTACGGCATTAGCGATTCGAGCTCTAAAATCAATGGGATATAGAAATATCAATTATATCGTTCCGAACCGTTTTGAAAATGGTTATGGTTTAACGCCATTGGTTGTTGAAGAAGCTAGTAAACGCGGAACAAATCTCATTATAACGGTTGATAATGGCATTTCATCTCATGAAGGGGTTGCCGCTGCTAATCATTATGGAATGAATGTAATTATTACCGATCACCATCTGCCGGGGGAAACGTTGCCTGCTGCGGATGCGATAATCAACCCGAACTTAGATGAATGTTGCTTTGCATCTAAATCATTAGCGGGGGTGGGTGTCACATTTTATTTAATGTCAGCCTTACGTGCGTATTTACGTCAGCAAGGATGGTTTGCGAAACAAGGGTTAGCAGAGCCTAATTTAGCAGAATACCTTGATTTGGTTGCACTAGGAACCGTTGCCGATGTGGTGCCTCTTGACACCAATAACCGTATTTTAGTTCACCAAGGGCTAAACCGTGTTAGAGCAGGGCGTTGTTGCGCAGGTATTAAAGCCCTCATTGAGGTTTCCAAACGAGATTTATCCAGGTTAGTGGCAAATGACTTTGGTTTTGCTCTCGGTCCTAGGTTAAACGCGGCAGGTCGATTAGATGATATGTCAGTGAGTATTGAATTATTACTGACAGACGATATGGCGTATGCAAGGGAACTGGCGAATGAATTAGATGGGTTAAATCAAACCCGTCGTGAGATTGAAGCGGGTATGCAACAAGAAGCACTCGTGCTTTTTAATCAATTCGAATACGGTGAAAGCCAGTTACCGAATGGCTTAGCCATATATCATCCTGAATGGCATCAAGGCGTTGTCGGTATACTCGCCTCAAGGATCAAAGAACAATATCATCGTCCAGTTATCGCATTTGCCCCTGCAGGTGATGGTTTATTAAAAGGTTCTGGCCGCTCTATTCAAGGTGTTCATATGCGGGATGCACTAGAACGGTTGAATACGTTACAACCCGGCATCATGCAAAAATTTGGGGGGCATGCTATGGCAGCAGGTTTGACTTTGCATGTTGAACAGTTTGACGCCTTTAAACATCATTTCGAATTATTGATGGGTGAATTAGTTCAACCTGAACAATTAGCTGGAGTAATCTGGAGTGATGGTGAGCTTTCACGGCATGAGTTTTGTTTAGAAACAGCAGAACTTATTCGAGAAAGCGGTCCTTGGGGGCAAGCATTTCCAGAACCTGTCTTTGATGGTGAGTTTCAATTATTACAGCAAAGGCTGGTCGGCGAACGTCATCTGAAACTGATGCTAGAACCTGTGAATGGTGGGCCTATGTTAGATGCAATTATGTTTAATATTGATGTCCGTAGGTGGCCAGACAACAGTGTCAAAAAAGCTAAAATAGCCTTTAAATTAGACGTAAACGAATATCGTGGACAAAAAAACGTACAATTAATGATTGAGCATATTTGGCCGGATTAAGCGGGGTATAAACCAGAAGAATAACCAGTAAATAGCGTTTGATGGCGCTATAAACATGAGATAAATTCCGCTATACTAAGCGGTTTGTGAATAAAAAATTATTTTTGACTAACCATAAGATATTGAAAAATGACGTTTGAAATAAACCCAGTAAAAAGTAAGATTCAGGACCTGTCTGAACGGACAGTGGTTCTGAGGGGGTATCTTTGACTATGATGCCAAGAAAGAACGCTTAGAAGAAGTCAACGCTGAGCTTGAACAGCCGGATGTCTGGAATGAACCCGAGAGAGCACAAGCCCTTGGTAAAGAACGATCATCGCTTGAGGCAATTGTTGAAACGATTGACCAGATGACGCAAGGCCTTGAAGATGTTGAAGGTTTATTAGAGCTAGCGGTTGAAGCAGATGATGAAGATACATTCAATGAAGCAGAAGCTGAATTAGAGCAATTACAAGGCAAGTTAGAGCAACTTGAATTTCGTCGTATGTTTTCAGGCGAATACGATAGCGCAGACTGCTACATTGACTTACAAGCGGGTTCTGGCGGTACTGAGGCTCAAGATTGGGCAAGTATGTTATTACGCATGTACTTGCGTTGGGCCGAGTCAAAGGGCTTTAAAACCGAAATTATCGAAGAGTCTGATGGTGATGTTGCTGGGCTAAAGTCAGCAACAGTCAAAATTATTGGTGACTATGCCTACGGATGGCTAAGAACGGAAACGGGTGTTCACCGTTTGGTTCGTAAGAGTCCGTTTGATTCGGGTGGGCGTCGCCATACTTCTTTTAGTTCTGCGTTTATTTATCCTGAAGTTGATGATGATATTGATATCGAAATCAATCCAGCAGATTTGCGTATCGATGTGTACCGTGCATCTGGTGCTGGTGGTCAGCACGTAAACAAAACGGAATCAGCGGTACGTATCACACATATTCCAACCAATATTGTGACGCAATGCCAGAATGACCGTTCGCAGCATAAAAATAAAGACCAAGCTATGCGCCAGTTAAAAGCGAAGCTATACGAACTGGAAATGCAAAAGAAAAATGCAGATAAGCAAGCGATGGAAGAGAACAAGTCTGATATTGGCTGGGGAAGCCAGATTCGTTCTTATGTCCTTGATGATGCAAGAATTAAAGATTTACGTACTGGTGTGGAAACGCGTAACACGCAAGCCGTACTGGATGGTGATTTGGATAAATTCATTGAAGCTAGTTTAAAAGCTGGCCTGTGAGGGAAAAATGTCTCAGGAACAACAAGGTGTTGAACAAGCACCTGATTTGAATAACGAACTTAAAGCCCGTAAAGAAAAATTAGCGGCACTGCGTGAAAAGGGTATTCCATTTCCAAATGATTTTCGTCGTGAAGATATTTCCGACAAAATTCATGCGCAATATGATGATAAAACATCCGAAGAGCTTGAAGACTTAAATATTGAAGTATCGATTGCTGGTCGTATGATGACGCGTCGTATCATGGGCAAAGCATCGTTTGCCACGTTACAGGACGTTGGCGGACGCATTCAAATTTATGTATCGCGTGATGACTTAGCAGAAGGCATCTATAACGAACAGTTTAAAAAATGGGACCTAGGCGATATCTTAGGTGCTAAAGGCCGTTTGTTTAAAACCAAAACTGGCGAGTTAACTGTTCATTGTCATGAAGTTCGTTTATTAACCAAAGCGTTGCGTCCATTACCTGACAAATTCCACGGTCTATCAGACCAAGAAACACGTTACCGTCAGCGTTACCTTGATTTAATCGCTAATGATGAATCTCGTCATACTTTTATTGTTCGTTCGAAGATCCTCGCTGAAGTACGTAACTTTATGGTTAGCTACGGCTTTATGGAAGTGGAAACACCGATGATGCAAGTCATTCCAGGTGGTGCTTCTGCACGTCCATTTGTGACTCACCATAATGCATTAGATATTGATATGTATTTACGTATTGCGCCTGAATTGTACCTCAAGCGCTTAGTTGTGGGTGGTTTTGAACGTGTATTTGAAATCAACCGTAACTTCCGTAATGAGGGGCTATCTCCACGTCATAATCCAGAGTTCACTATGATGGAACTCTATATGGCTTATGCGGATTACCGTGACTTAATCGCGTTGACAGAAGATTTGTTCCGTACACTGACACTAAATGTATTAGGCAATACCGTTGTACAGTATGGTGAACAAGAGTTTGATTTTGGTAAACCTTTTGCCAAACTCACTATGAAAGAAGCTATCTGTAAATATCGTCCAGAAACCAATGTTGCTGATTTGGATGATATGGATAAAGCGGTAGCGATTGCTCAGTCTATCGGTATTAAGATTGAAAAGAGCTGGGGCTTAGGCCGTATTCAGTGTGAAATTTTTGAAGAAGTTGCAGAAAGCCACTTGATTCAGCCAACATTTATTACTGAGTATCCAGCTGAAGTTTCACCATTAGCACGTCGTAACGATGATAATCCATTCATTACAGACCGCTTTGAATTCTTCATTGGTGGCCGTGAAATTGGTAACGGCTTCTCGGAATTAAATGATGCAGAAGACCAAGCTGAGCGTTTTGCTGAGCAAGTTCGTCAAAAAGACGAAGGTGATGACGAGGCAATGTTCTATGATGAAGACTATGTTACTGCATTAGAACATGGTTTACCGCCAACGGCCGGTTTAGGTATTGGTATTGACCGTATGGTGATGTTATTCACGAATAGCCATACTATTCGTGACGTTATTTTATTCCCTGCTTTACGTCCTAGCAAAGCTTAAATGCCATTATGCCCGGTTAATTCCGGGCATATATTTACATTTATAAGCTATCAATATTACTCTTCACATGTTTTATTCAAGTCGTTCATTTTAGTTTAAAGATAAAACACCATTTACTAGACGTTAAATGAGTAACGCAAAATAAAATCACTAAAAAGTATTTTTTTAGTGATTATGACTATGTAATCACTATGTTTTAATTAAAAATAAATTTGAGTTACGAATCGTATCAATTTAATATAAGTAATTCTGACAGATAACTGCTATGCTTTATTACGTAGCTGACTGTCTATAAATACGTTTTTTGATAAAAATTTGATTCTATTTATAATTTTTAATTACTGTTAGCCTGTAGAATTGAATTAAGCAAGTTACTCATATTTGGTGTGATGGCGAAAATTGCCATGTCATCGGTTTAAATGTGTCAGCAACTTGATAAATGAAATAGGATTTTTTCGTTAGAGAACATTTTATTTGTTAACAATTGTTACAGGTGACAGAACTAAAATAAGAGTTTACTTGAAAGGTATTGAATTGCTAGTAAGGCTTACCAAGTAACCTGATCGTTATCTGACATAAAATAATAAAAAATTCCGGCAAAGGTGTTAATTTATCCCTTTATAGGACGACTAGTGAGAATTAGCTCATAAAATTAATGAAAATGTAGCAATAAAATAATTTTAAAACTAAAGTTAAGTTAATCTAAATTTATGAGATGACTCTATTTCTACATTCGGACTTATAGAAAATAGCTAATTTTTAGCTTACACTAGGTTTTTTGGACATCATTATAATAGCGAAGAAAAGTGCTGGTAAGGTAACCATATGTTTTTAAAAAATAAATTTCATGTTGCATCTTTGCTTATAGCAGGTACAGCTCTTCTTTCAGGTTGTACATTTGGCTCAGACACATACAATACAGCAACACCGAATACCCCAAGTAAACAGACAGTCAATACAAGTCCCGCTCAGCCGGTAACACAACCAACGGCGGATACTAATTCAGGTCAGACCGATAACACATACCCTGAATCTCAAAAAGTTTTAAATAGTGCCATTAGTCGTACACCAATAGCATCAACAAGCTATGGTGAAAATGGTGCTGATCAGCAATCATTTGCCCATTTAAATACGTGTGTTAAAGAATTAAATGCGCTCAAAACACTCTCACCTAAAGATTACAATCGCTTAGTAGGTTCATTTAAAGAAGTTAGCGAAATCAACCGTCTATATCGACAAGTTGAAAGTACTGCTAGCCCAGACACAATTGAATTATTACAAATGGCGATAGAATCTAAAACTAAAGTGTTGTGCGCAAAAGTTCGTTATAACTCAGTATTGTCTACCGAATCAACATTGAAGAAAATTAGTGGATTATGAGAATAAACCTTAGGCTTTGTGTGTCACTGGCACTTGTTACGACTTTTTTTAGTCATGCTCCAAAAGCAGAGCGCTTTAACAATGTAATTGATGATTTTGATACTTACCTTCAGATGGAAAAAGAAGGTAAAGTGCAAGAGCAAAAGCAACAATTGCCAGTTAATACACAAAACCAAGGTTATGATATTTTTTCTTCGCTATCTACTGTTCCTGCGCCGAAAGAGAAACAAAAATCTGCGGCAGCTAAAGCTAATAAAGGAACTAAAGGCAAAGCAACAGGGAAAAATAAATCTGCGGCTACATCAACAAAGAAAACAGATGTAGTGAAAGCAGATCCTACTGAGCCTGAAAAAACGACGTTTCCTGAAGTGTGTGCGGTGACGACAGAAAATGGCGTAGCCCCTATTTTATTGTCGTCTTACCCTTACTTTTTTCAAAGTAACCAATGGGATCCTGCTTATCTAGCAAAAGATTTTGCAAAGTATCAATTGGTTCTTGACCCTCTCGGCTTATATGCGTCTAAATTTGCTAAGCCAACCGGTATTAATGCCTCTGCTTATCTTGAGCAGTTAGCGCAATTAATTGAACGTCAGCAATTAACACATTTATATAAGTTTGGTATTGCTCAAGGAGTAGGCCAACTTATTGCCTATAATCATTTACTCAATGATGAACAACTCGTTTCTGAACTTATTAATCATAATAAGAGTATTGCGCAATTAACGCATACAATTACCGAAAAGCAATTTGAGATTGATAAATTAAATGATGAGGTTCTGAAGAATAAAGAGCAAATAGCTCAATTACAGGCGATTGTAGATTCATCAGATGACCAGTCTTTAGTTGACACATTAAAGACTAAATTGGCAGATGCACAAAAAACAATTGAGCAAAAGCAGAATAGCCTTGAGCAATTGAGCCAAGAAAATCAACAAACCCAAGAAACCATTGCTCAGCTTGAAAAGCAATTAAATGAAAGTGTTGTTGAACAAGCTCAACTTAAACAGCAATTAGCAGAGAAAGAACAGCAATTTGCTTCAGCGAATTTGAAAATTGAACAACTGACCGCTGATATTGCAAAATTAGAGTCAGATGCTAAAAATCAACTACAACTCGTTGGTAACACTGATGAACAGATGAAATCAGTGACAGCTGAACTTTTACAGCAAAAAGAGTTGTTAAAACAAAAAGAAAATGAACTAGCAACGGCTAAAAGTGAAAAAGATGACGTTCAATCTTCTTTAGTTGCTCAGCAAGAAAAAAGTAAATCACTTGAGTCTCAAAACCAGCAATTACAAGCCCAGTTGGTTGAAAAAGAACAATTAGCAGAAAAAATTCAAGCTTCCTTGGCGGAAAAAACCGAACAAGCAGAGCAAAAAGTTGCATTAGAAAATGCATTAAAAGCTGCTCAGGAGCAGCTAAATTCATATCAAAGTACGCAGAATACGTTAGCAAAACAGTTAGCTCAAAGTGAAAAACAGCAGGCGGACTTGCAGGCAAAACTCAGCCAGCAAGAGCAAAATTATGCCACCGCACAGGCGCAGCTGAAGCAAGCAAATGCGGATTTACAAAAGCTCCAAGCGGATGTGGAAAAACAAACCGCTTTGATGAGCCAAGCTAGC